>NZ_JBHFLM010000070.1:0-6179 GCF_041928655.1 Pelatocladus sp. BLCC-F211
ATCGTTTCAAACGCGGTCGGGCAGTCCGTGTGTGCTTGTGGACGTATCCAAACGGGGAGATTTGAATACTTTGTATTCGGGTTTCTAGGGAGGACGGATGAAGCAAGAATCTCCGCACTTATAGGGCGGAGAGTGTCAAAGAAGTTCATTTATACCTGCGTCAAAACCAACCAGAAAATGATTGGTTTGCTGTGGTAATTTATCCATCTCGTAGCATCGACACGGCAAAAACCATACATTACCGCGAGTCTTTCGCTTCTGGGAGAGTCACCCGTATTTATTTGGATGAGTTAGGGGAGATTGAATCCCTACCCATTGGCATTGCTACGATTAAATTAGTGATCGAAAATGAAGATAAGGCAATCGATTCAGCCAGGGAGTTAATTACTAGAACCAGCCAGGAAGTTGATTCAGCACAACAGCAAAAATTATTGCAAATAATAGAGACGATATTGGTTTATAAATTTCCCAGTATGGAGATTGAGGAGATACAACAAATGTTTGGATTAAGTGAGTTGAAGCAAACACGAGTATATCAGCAAGCTTTTGCAGAAGGCGAACAGAAAGGAAAACAGGAAGGAAGACAGGAAGGAAAGTTACTTGCTGTACCACCAATGTTAGCTGCTGGGTTGACTGTGGAACAGGTAGCGCAGGCTTTAGGTTTAACTGTAGATGATGTTAGACAAGCTGCACAACAACAACCTTCTCAGTAAGCAAAGGAATATGAGCAATCGCCATCCTTAAAACCTCCCAAACCAAACGCGATCGCTCACTTCAAAACTAGACCCCCAGATCCCCAACTTTTTCAAAAATAGGACTTACGCGAGTGTCACAAAGAATAAAATTTTTTGCTTGTAGTAAGGACTTCAGTCCTTATTTTGAGGACTAAAGTCCTCACTACGAACTTAAAATAATATGCCAGTTGCGTAAGTCCTAAAAAAGTCGGAACTGATAACTGAATAACTGAATAAAAAGCTTAATCAATCACACTATCCATCGGTAAAAACTCTTTCAAAGCTTCCGCTTCACTAGCTTTCACCACAGGAACCGATGACGATGGGGAATTTGCTGGAGCAAATAATTGTTCCAGATAATTCAAACTCGTCAAACTACCGCACAATAATAATTGATCTTGAGCTTGCAATTCCATCTTGCCATTGGGGAAGCGAATAAACTTGCCATCGCGGCGCATTGATTGCACTTGCACCCCAAATTGTTGACGAATTTTCAAATCTGCCAAAGTTTTACCAAGCATTGGACAATCGGCGTTGACTATTACCCACTGACAAGCACTATTGTCTCCGGGAACGGTTGCTCTACCAAGAGCAAATTCTTCTAAAGCTGCTAATTCCTCAGCCGAACCCACCACCAACAAGCGATCGCCTTTTTCTAATCTGGTAGTAGCATCGGGATAATCGACTTCTTCCCCACTGGCGCGGCGAATAGCCATTAAACTTACCCCAGTTAAGTAGCGCATATCGGCTTCTTCTAAAGTCATACCGATTAAGGGTGAAGTTTCTGGTAGAGAATACCAACGGTTATTTAAGTCTTGAGTCGCCCGTCGCAAATGGCGGGAAACTTGGTAAGCTGATTGTTCTGGACGCAAATCTAAATAATGACGGTTGCGGATTTCTTGCATTTCCCGTTGGACAACAACACTTGAGAAGCCCGCAGCATTTAAGATGTAGGTTGCCATTTCTATACTGGCTTCAAATTCTGGTTGCACAACTTCCCTTGCACCCAGTTGGTAAAGAACTTCAATATTTTTATCGCTGGTGGCACGTACTACTACATCTAAATCAGGAGATAATTCTAAAGCGCGTTTGAGACTAAGCCGAATACTCATCGGATCGGGAAGTGCGATCGCCATTCCTTTAGCTTGACTCACCATCGCAGTTTCTAAAACGTGAAAACTCACACCATTTCCATACACATAAGGTACTCCCGCCTCACGTAATTCTTGAATTCTACTTTCAGATTGGTCAATCACCACTACAGGTAAGTTGTGTTGCTGTAACAATTTCACCAAATTTTTCCCGACTCGCCCATAACCACAAACTACAACATGGTCTTTTATTGGTAACTCCTCGGCTACTTCCAACGGCTTACCCTCGCCACTAAAATAGGGCTTTAGCCAAGGCATTGATTCTAACCAGTCAAAAACAATCGGTACTAGTCGTAACACAAAAGGAGTCAGTACCAATGTTACCGCTGTTGTTCCCAAAATCAGTAAATATATGTGCCGAGAAACTAGTCCCAAAGCCTGTCCTTCACTGGCTAAAACAAAGGAAAATTCCCCAATTTGCGCCAGTCCCAAGCCAGTGATTAATGCCGTCTTCAGAGGGTAGCGGAACAGTTTAACAAGGGGTGTAATAATTAAAAATTTACCAACAAATACCAGTGCTACCAATCCGAGAATCAATTCCAGGTTATGCCACAAAAATACTGGATCGATTAACATCCCAATTGAAGCAAAGAACAAACTCGCGAAAATATCTCGTAGTGGTTCTACATAAGTCAGGGTTTGATCAGCGTATTCTACCTCCGAGATCATCAAACCCGCAACAAACGCCCCCATTTCAATCGACAGCCCTAAATATTCTGTCAACAGAGCAATTCCCAAACACAGCGCCACTACTCCTAATAAAAATAGCTCTCGGCTTTCTGTGCGAGCTAGCATCCGCAACAAAGGCGGAATAATCCACTTACCAGCAATCACAGCACCCGCTGCAAACAAGCCAATCAGCGCTAAGGCTGTCAGCACCGCCATCACAATCGATTCCCCTGGTTGGTGCAAAGCGGGCAAAACTGCCAACATTAGTCCTAAAGCCAAATCCTGCACCACCAAAATTCCCAACATCACCTGTCCGTGGGGTGTTTCCGTCTCATTGCGTTCCATCAAACATTTGAGAACAACTGCTGTGGAAGACAAAGACAGAATTCCCCCTAAAAATACGCCCTTTGCGGGTAAAGTTCCCCAAGCGCCCGTTAAACCGCATACCAAAACGGTAACGGCAATTGTCAGGGTAATTTGTAGTGTACCTCCACCGAGGGCGATCGCTTTGACTTTTTTGAGTTCCGCAAAGGAAAACTCGACCCCCAAGGCAAATAACAAAAAGGCTACGCCAAACTGTGCTAGAGTCTCTACTTGAATTAATTCTTTAATTAGTCCCAGTCCCGACGGACCAATGACAACTCCTCCAATCAGATACCCCAGTAAAACAGGTTGTTTTAAAAGCGCCGCTAACAGTCCACCACAGGCGGCGACAGCGAGAACTGATACTAAATCAACAATTAATCTAAAATCTTCTTGCACAAGTTTTTCAAAGAACTATTAAGACCTATTTACAATCAGCATACAAAAGTTTGATGTAGCTGTGGGGAGTTTCTATGTACTGTTGTTGGTAATTGCTGGTTGATCTGACCGATGAACTACCCAAACTAGTAGAGGTTTACCAGGAAAAGCTTTAACGGCGAAATCGGCGGATGGCTTTGTAACCTAAAATTGTACATCCCACACTAAACACGACGCTAAACACAAAAGCTGGTGAGATTAAGATTGAAAGGTCGTAATTTGAGTAGTCTTTGGGTTTTGGTAGGTATGCTGTAGCGACGGTAACAGTAACACTACTAATTGCTAAACCCACACCGACAAGGGCAATGGTATTATCGAGTTTGCGATCGCTTTTGGTTTGTTCTAGTTGAGTAATGCTTTGCAAGGTATTGCTGAGATTTTGCAGCACGTTTAAACCTGGATTGAGGTTAGCGTAATCTGTTTCTGCTTGCTTTAAATATTTTCTCCCGTAGATTTCGCTTTCACTAAATTGTTGCAAAAATTTCAGATCACTTCCTGGATACTTACGATTAATTTCCGCGAGGCGATATTTGTAATTTTCTAAGTTAGTTTTAATGCTACGAATTTGGTCATCGAGATAGTTTAATTCAATAGTGTAGTCTGATAAGGTAACTAAGGTATTGGTTAAAGTTGTTTGTAAATTAGTTAAGTTTAATTGATTTGTTTTTAATTGGGTTTCTAATGTCCGCGCTGCGTTGATTGAAGTTTGGACTTTAATAAATTCTATTTTCAGTTTGGCTTTTTGGTGCAAGCTTTGATAATATCCCCACACTACTTTATGACGATATTGAAATAGTCGTAGTAAATCTTGATAAACAGTTTTAATTTTATCTCGCATGTCATCTGCTGAAATATCAGCAGGGAAAAGCCAAATTAAAACATGATGACTTTCTTTTCTAAATTTATCCCAGAATTCTTTACCTGTTAAACCCGCAATTTCTGGAATATACCACAACTCAAAAAGTGTCCCCCCGAACAAGTTACCTTGTTCAATTAAATCTATATCCCATTTATGATATTTAGTTGCAATTTGGGTGTAATACCAATTCTGTATGAAGATGCGCCTAATTATATAAGGAACGAACCACATAGACGCGTCAGCGGCTACTTACCCTTCGGGAACCCTTTCAGGGAACAGAAGCCACTTCGTGTCTACCCGCAGGGTAGAACACAAAGAACACAAAGAACACAAAGAAAGAAGAAGTCAATAAAATTTAGTGCAGCTTCATAAAGAAATGGTATAAACAGATAAAACTAGAGAATGTGGTTTCCCGAACCTAAAATATTCAAGTTTTCCACACCTGATTTTACTCATTATTTTGGTTCGGTAATCATCATTTGGAAAGGGAAAAAACCGAATTTACAGTCTTGTTTTTACTAATTAATATAAGAATCAAAGGCAAGGATAAAGACCTGAAATAAATAGTAATAAACCTAGTAAAGAAGAGGAAAGTTTATGACACTGATTCGTTACAATCCCTGGCAAGAAATTAATTCTCTCCAACGCCAACTCAACCGTTTATTTGATGAAAGTTTCACACCATCTAAACTGTTGGAAAACGGGTCTGTGAAAGTTACTGCTGCCGAGTTGCAAGAAACAGAAAAAGCTATTCTTCTGAAGTTAGAAGTTCCTGGCATAGAAGCTAAAGACTTAGATGTGCAAGTGACAGAAGAAGCTGTTTATGTCAGTGGCGAACGCAAATCTGAAACTAAAACAGAAGAAAAAGGTTACACCATAAGTGAATTCTACTATGGTAAATTCCAGCGTGTAATTCCTCTACCTGCCCGGATTCAAAATACTAACGTGACTGCTGAATACAAAGACGGAATTCTCAACCTGACTCTACCGAAAACTGAAGCAGAAAAGAACAAAGTAGTCAAAGTGAATCTAGAAGGTTCTAGTGTGTAATCACTTGCCATTAGTCTTCTGATTTAAATACCTATTGTGTAAGTTTGTGTGATAAACATTTGAGCCTGGTTGCATAAAAGCAATCAGGTTTTTTGTGGAAAAAAGTATTCATAAATCATAAGCTTTTCGGGCAGGCTGCGCCAACGTGAACAACAATATTCAACAATTTTATTGCTACCTTCAAATAATATGTCACTCAACAATTAGTCATTTTCCGTATCAACATCAAATACCCATTCGTCAAGCCAGGTATTTAGTTCTTGTGGAAAATGCTCGTAATTGTGACTACTTTTAGTTGCAGAACTGGGTGATGAAAAGTCGATAAGATGAACGTCATCATTATGCCCATATTCACCTTCATGGTGAACAACCCACCATATATCAGGCGCTTCTAACATCGAAATCTTATAAATATGCTCTTGATAACTCTCATCGAAACCTTCATAACTAATATGGAAATATTCTTGCAACTCCTTGGTTAAGTCATAACCATCTGTGAACAATTTAAGGATATGACTCTCGGAGACTGGTGTATCTATCTCAGGTATGAGTTCAACTTGTTCAGGTCTTATCGGTAGATTATCAGTCATATAGCGTTTTCAAGGTATAAATTATACGTACAAGATCGAAACCGCGCTATGCGCGGCTTCTTGTAGAGTAAGTCCATTTGCCCTTACGATAATTTTTACCCCACCAAGTTGCAATCTGCTGTAGGTGGGAAATAACTGCTTATTTAACATTTATTAATAGCATGAAACTATTCGAGAATCTTTTATCCCACATTCCGCACTTCAATAAGTAGCATGGGTAAACTACATAAACAGAAAATGCGCTCATGAGAATTTGAACAATCAAGTAACCAGAAAATAAATAAATTATCCACATCCAAATTCCAGCTTTTTTACACCATAAAAA
>NZ_JBHFLM010000071.1:0-12165 GCF_041928655.1 Pelatocladus sp. BLCC-F211
TGGATTGTTACTTTCTGATAGAGCTTTCTGTAAACTTTCTTTCTGTGATTGATTCAAGTATCCTTGAGCAGGCATAGTAGTAGCTTCACGAGTTTATCCAGTTTACATTTTATGCAAATTAGGTGTGGAACAGCTTACCAGGTAAGGACTAAAGTCCTCACTACAAACCCATTCAAAGTAGGGATGAAAAATCAAGCGCGATGAAGAACCAGCACTGTACGGGGGTTTTCCCCGTTGAAGCGACGTGCGAAGAACGCCAAGGATTGAGGATGGAGACTTCCAGGAACCGTTAAAGAAAAATGGGCGACCTAGAGACAAACCTTTGCTGTGGTATGTGCGATTAGATCACCTGCGGTTGATTTTAATAGTAACGATTGATATTTGCAGTAGCGATTTAGCCTAACTACAAATCTTTTGGAAACAAAAGTAACAAAAATTAACTTTTTTGTAGAGCTTTACGCAACCACGGTGGAGGATTGCCCTTGAGCGTTTGCACCAACTTATTTAGAATACTATCAATCTCTTCTTCTTCTGATTGTGGTCTGACTGGCATAACACCTCTTTTAATTAACTTAGCAGCAGGAATACCACCGATTGATGCTACATAAACAATTGCACAGTCAGCTAGTGCTTCAAGTTTTGATGCTGTTTTATCATCACTCTCAGCATTTTTATCTTGATTAGAACTACCAGGAAACTTCAGAGTCTCTATAAACTTATAACCAGCATCGGAGATTTCATAAACATCTGCTTCTTGCGCCCATCCAAAGTGAGCATTAACATGAACTCTATCACTGGTTGTGAAGGCTATTTTCATTCTAATGATCCTCTCCTGAAGTTAGGAGTTGTGAATTATGAAGTGAATCAAGATTTAAAAATTTACGCTCAATATCCCTATGGACTCTTAAAATTGACTGCATAAATCAGGTATTATCACCTATTTTATCGAGTTATTTGCAGCGTCTTTTTTGCTGGGTGAGGCGATACATGTTTCCCGCTATCTTTATTGTTTCCGAGAAAGTGCGATCGCAACCCATCGTTTTTGATTCCCCTAAAGTCAGGATAGCATATCGCCACTGGACTGGCGATTTAAAATGTTAAAATAACCTGATTTTTATATCTATCTTGATATTAAATGACTAGAGAAAATTTTAAAGATATCAAGATAGAATTTAACGTTTAAAATTGCTGTGTTTGCAGTTACAACTAATCTGACGATAGAGAATTTTTAGTCAATAATTGTGTATTTATTTCTGTAGCGTCAGTTTGATGATGTTTGATGTTTTCAAATAAGTGATAGATCCAAGGCATAGCAATGAGAATTATGCCTAAGACGACTAAAAATACTGATATTCCTATAATTTGATCACGAGGAATTTCTAGTACACCACGTAAAATAACCTCTCATAACGCAGAAACGATAGTAATTTCCACTGCGGCTATTACCGATATCCGTTGTTGTTGTAGGTAATCAATTAACAAATGAATAAGAAAGAATAAAGTTCGTAGTAAGGACTTTAGTCCTTATTTTTTAAGCACTAAAGTGCTTACTACAAACCTTCAAAACTAGCTTGCAGAAATCTATTCTGCTTCCTGATTTTTAGCTTCTGTTGTTGATATTTCTACATGATTAACCAACAACGCTACGGGGAACTGTTGCAAAATCTCCCGCACCCATAGGGTATCTTCGCCTTGTATTTTCTGTCCAGTGATGGCGTCATACCAAACATCAGAGGAACCAGCAGGGGGAACAATGCGGGTTTCGTGCCATACTTGTTCACCCAAAGGATACTCACCTTCTTTAACCAAGGAAGTGAGGAAACGAGGAGCGATTGCAATTATTCTCGTGTCTGGTAATTCTCTTGCAAAAGTTACGACATGGCTTTTCAAGCTACCTGCTACGGACAATTTGACATAGGTTCCCCGTTGGAATACATCTACATATTTTCGCCGTGCTTGTAAAATTTGATAAGTCAGGAATAGCTTCACTCGTCCATCTTTGGGGGTTTGCAGCAACTCTGCAATCAAGCCTGACATATCTTGTGCTGCTTTGGTTTTGATGTCTTGCAGATATTCTTGTCGGATTTCAAAGTCTACCGGACGGCGGTTATCCGGATCTACCAGACTTAAATCCCAAAGTTCCGATCCTTGATAAAAATCTGGTAAACCCGGAGCAGTTGCCTTCACTAACGTTTGGGAGAGAGCATTTAAAATGCCGTAGTGTTGAATTTTGCGCTGGAACGGACGGAAAGCTTCAAGAAATGAGTTATTATGAGGATCTTTCAAGACGCGATCAGCAAAATTAGTGAAAGCATCTTCATAGGCTGTATCTGGTTTAATCCATTCTGTGTGGACTTTTGCCTCACGAATTGCTTTGATAATATATTCCTGTATCCGCTCGACAAAACCTGGATACTCTTCGTCTTTATAGGGGAAAGCCCCTATTAATGATTGGTAGAAAAAGTATTCATCGTTGGGAGTTGGTACATCCTGTTTATTGACAGTTTCTTTGTAGGGAGCATTAATCTCACGCCACTCTTTGAGATGAATTTCCCACTCTTCGGGAATTTCAGAGAGTACATTAATCCGAGCGCGCATGTCTTCACCACGTTTGGTATCGTGGGTAGAAGTAGCATTCATGGCGTGGGGCCATTGAGAAGCACGCTGTTGATTAAAGGTATGGAAATCTTCTAGAGAAATACCAAAATGTGTGGGATGGGAACCGACTTCATTTAAGGAGATCAGGCGATTATAGACATATAAAACTGTATCTTCTACACCTTTCGCCATCAATGGCCCGGTAAATTGCTGTAAACGCATCAAGAAATGCAACCATTGTTCCTGATCTTCCGGGGAGAGGTGTTCATCAATGTCAAGGATGAGAAACTTTTCAATAAAGCTTAGTTCGTTGAGGAAGTTGGGAATATTCTTTTTGGCTTGCGTCATCACCTGTTGAATATATTCCCGATCTGCTTTGCTAGCCCCTGCACCATTAATATAGGTGCGGTAAATAGGAAAAAGCGCCAAAATCTCTACCAAAGCAGCTTTTAAGCCGTACATTGTAAAGTCACTAGCATAGCGATAGCGACCGGAAATTTGCTTCAGCAACTGAGCTAAATTATCAATATCTCCTGCTAAGTGTCTGCTAATAATTAACCTTTTATTTTGGTCAATTAATTCCTCACAACAAACTTTTCTCCCCAAAAAACGCTGATAAATAGCATCAAATTCTGGAGATGTAGATTGTTGACAAAAAATGCCATTCACTTGATTGAGAAAGTCATAACCTGTTGTGCCTTGAATCGGCCAGTTGAGGGGCAATTCTTCATGAGGTTCAAGGATTTTTTCGACAACTAGGTAAGCTTCAGGAGCATGTTCTCGTAGTCGGTTGAGATATTGAGCCGGATCATAAAGACCATCAACATGGTCAATTCTTAAGCCGCTAATTATACCTTCTTGAACCAATTTCAAGATACAAGCATGAGTAGTATGAAAAACTTGTTCATCTTCTATTTTGATCGAAATTAGATCATTAACAGTAAAAAAACGTCTGTAATTTAGTTCTTCATTGCCAACTTTCCAGTAAGCGAGGCGGAAAAATTGTTCATTGAGTAGGTTTTCTAAATGATTAAAACTTTCGGGATTTCCTGACTCACCATTGAATGCACGAATATTTTCTTCAATAAATCTCTTGATTTCGGGACTATCATTCCATAGTTCCCATAACATGCGTTTGATAATAATAATTTGGTCGTAGCGTTCTCTTCCTTCCTCTCCTGATGGGATATATTTTAACATGTAGAGAACACTTAGAAGTTTCATAAAATGGGGATGATCTCTACCTAATTTATCCCGTATACGTCCTAAATCATAGGTAAAAACTTGAGAGTAAGATTCAATACGAATAGGAAACTTTAGTGAGTAGTAGTTGATAGTTAACCCGTTTTCCTCATACTGGAGTTTGAGTTCACCACTTTCTAAACAATCACCACAAAATTTACCTAAAAAAGGTGCTAAAACTTTGCCTTGATTTTCTGGATAATGATGATGCCAATCAATATCAAAAAACTCTTGATATTGAGAGTCAAAACCATTTTCTAGAACATCTACAAGCATGTGATTTTGACTATCAAATGCCATATGGTTAGGTACAATATCTTGCACCCAGCCGAGATGAAAATGCTTGAGTTCTACAACTAATTCTAAAAACTTCTCTTTTCCGCCTAATTCGGGATTAATTTCGTTGGGATTAACAGTATCGTAGCCGTGGGTACTACCTTTTCTGGCAGTTAAAATTGGGGATGCGTATAAATTAGATATTCCTAGTTCTGCTAAATAAGAAGCGATCGCCTTGGCTTGATCAAAACCAAAGCTAGGGGTGAACTGTATCCGGTATGTTGCTACTGGTATTTCCATGATTAGTTATTAGTCACTGGTTATTGGTCATTGGTCATTAGTCATTAGCTATTGCTCATTAGAATTACGAATGACATAGAACAAATGACTAATGACAAAAGACTATTGACAATAAACAACTACACTCTCAGGATTAAGTACAAGCGTTTCCTGAGATTGTGTGTTTAATATTTCGGGTAACTGGGAGTTGTTACCACCCCAAGTAGGATCAGCCGAGTCCAGTTGTTTTTGCCAGGGGCCACTAGGTATATTTGCTTTTATTTTACCAACTTCTTGACTAAAATTCAGCCAGCATAATACTTGGTTATTTTCACACCACCGTCGCAGTTGTAAGACCTTATTTGATTCGATTACCGATGCTTCTAAGTTATGGCGATCCAAATTAGCAAGTGCAGGAATTTCCTGCCGCAGTTTGAGTAATTTTTGGTAAAACAACCATAACATCCGGTTTTTGCCCTCATGACGCTTTTCCCAATTCAGGCGCGATCGCTTCATAGTCTCTACTGCTTGCGGATCTGGTGCTTCTTGACCATAAATTTCAAAAAACGCAGCAAATTCCGCTTTTCTACCTTCCCTTACCCCTTTAATCAGGTCAGGGTCACTATGACTGACAAAGTAGAGAAAAGGTGCAGTTTCACCATATTCCTCACCCATAAACAACAACGGAACATAAGGAGACAGCAAAACAGCTGCCGCAGTTAATTTTAACCCTTCAAAGGAGATTAGGGAGGTAAGGCGATCGCCCATCATCCGATTACCAACCTGATCGTGGTTTTGAGAACATACTACAAATTGCTGCGAAAAACAATCGCTAGCTTTATTTCCGTGATAGCGATGACGATGAGGAGAGTAATCCCAAGTGTAAACAAAGCCTTCGCGATATGCTTTGGCCAGTTGTTCTAATTGACCAAAATCTTGGTAGTATCCTTGATTTTCTCCTGTCAGTACAGTGTGTAAAGCATGGTGAAAATCATCACTCCATTGTGCGTCAATTCCGTAACCACCAACTTCGGGAGAACGAATAATGCGAGGATCATTTAAATCGCTTTCGGCAATCAGGTAGCGTTTATATCCTCGTTGTGAAAGTTCAGCAACTGCTTCGGCAATCTCTGCCAAAATATGTTTAGCGCCAAAATCATAGATAGCGTGGACTGCATCCAAACGCAAACTATCAATATGGAAAGTTTCTAGCCAGTAAAGTGCATTCTGCACAAAATAATTCCGCACCCCATCACTGTAAGGCCCGTCAAAATTAACTGCACTACCCCAAGGTGTTTTGTAGTGGTCAGTAAAATAAGTACCGAATCCCCAAAGATAATTGCCTTCTGGGCCAAGATGGTTGTATACAACATCTAAAATTACAGCCATTCCTTGCTGATGACAGGCGTCTACTAATTTTTTCAAGCCATCAACGCCACCATAGGAATTTTGTACCGCATAGGGAAAAGTACCATCATAACCCCAGTTGCGATCGCCAGGAAATTGAGCAACGGGCATAATTTCAATCGCATTGACACCTAATTCCAGCAATTCGGGAATCCGAGGAATTATGGACTCAAATGTACCTTCTTCAGTAAAAGTAGTAACATGTAATTCATAAATTACCATTTGCTCAAGCGGAATTCCCTGCCACTCGCCATCAGTCCAGGTAAAGCTGCTGTGGTCAACCACTTGTGAAGGCCCATGAACTCCCTGCGGTTGGGAATGAGAAGCCGGATCGGCTCGGTCAACTTGACCATCCAACTGGTAAAAATAGAGACATCCAGGCTCAACGTTATTGACAGTTCCCTGCCAATACCCCCTTTCATCCTTTTGCAGGGGAATAATTTTTTCTTTTGGGGCGACAAGATGAACAGCAACATCACCCTCTAAGGGCGCCCAGAGAGTAAACTTGCAAGTGCGATCGCCTAAATATTGAGAACCGATATGCATATTGATTAGTTGATTGTTAGTGGTTAGGTATAAGGGATCGGGGATCGGGGAAAGGGGACAAGGGAGACAAGAAGGACAAGGAGGACAAGGTAAGGGAAAAATAACTAATTCCCGATCCCTGATCCCCGTTCCCCGATTCCCACTCCCTAATCTTCCTCATCGTGAGAAACTCTACCCAGACGTTGCAACATCACAAGCGATCGCGCTTCTACTTGTACGGGTTTATCTTCGATGTAACGTTTACCGCGTTGCACAAAGCGGGGTTTAGTAGTATCTATAATGGTGAGCCATTCCCAGTCTTGTAGTCCTTTGGGAATTATGAATTCCACCATTTCATAATGGGCGTTGAAGAATAATAAAAAGCTTTCATCGATAATCCGTTCACCCTTTGGCCCTGGTGTGGCTATTTCTTCGCCATTGAGGAAAATGCCGATCGCTTTTGTAAAACCATCGTTCCATTGTTCCTCTGTCATTTCAGCCCCATCGGGGTTAAACCACAGAATATCATGCACACCAGAACCGTGAATAGCTCGACCTTGGAACCATTTGCGTCTGCGTAACACTGGATGTCTGCGACGTAAATCAATTAATTGACGGGTGAAGTCTAACAGTGCTTCATTTTCTTCTTGCAAGTCCCAATCCAGCCAGGAAATTTCGTTATCTTGACAGTAGGGGTTGTTGTTTCCTCGTTGCGATCGCCCCATTTCGTCACCCATCACCAACATGGGTACACCTTGGGAAAGAAACAGCGTAGTCAAGAAGTTCCGTAGTTGTTTTCGCCGCAGTTGTGTTATTTTCCAATCATTCGTGTCACCTTCGACTCCGCAATTCCACGAGCGGTTATGGCTTTCTCCGTCTCGGTTTTCTTCACCATTGGCTTCGTTGTGCTTTTCGTTGTAGCGAACTAAGTCATGGAGAGTAAAGCCATCATGAGCAGTAATAAAATTTACACTAGCGCTGGGACTACGTCCATTAAACTGATATAAATCGGAACTGCCTGTAAACCGATAAGCAAATTCGGCCATGCGGCTGTCTTCTCCACGCCAAAAGTCCCGTACTGTATCGCGATATTTACCATTCCACTCCGACCACAACAGAGGAAATTCGCCTACTTGGTAGCCTCCTTCACCCACATCCCAAGGTTCAGCAATTAATTTCACATCTGCCAAAGTAGGGTCTTGGTGGATTATATCAAAGAAAGCTGCTAGGCGATCGACCGCGTATAATTCCCTAGCTAACGCCGATGCTAAGTCAAAACGGAAACCATCGACATGGCATTCCAACACCCAGTAGCGCAGACTATCCATAATCAGTTTCAGTACTTGGGGATGGCGGACGTTGAGAGAATTGCCACAACCTGTAAAGTCCATGTAGTAACGATTATTGCCATCAACCAGACGATAGTAAGCAGCATTATCAATACCACGCAAGGATAAAGTTGGCCCCATGTGGTTGCCTTCACCCGTGTGATTGTAAACTACATCTAAGATTACCTCGATGCCAGCATTGTGTAATGCCTTTACCATCTGCTTAAACTCCCGCAACTGCTGTCCTAGAAAACCAGTGGCACTATAACCAGAGTAGGGAGCCAAGTAGCAAATAGAATCGTAGCCCCAGTAATTTTTTAAGCCCTTATTTATTAAATGTCCGGGATAAGCCAAAAAATGATGGATTGGCATTAATTCTACTGCCGTTACACCCAAGGATAGCAAGTGAGAAATCGCGGCTGGATGAGCAAGTCCAGCGTAGGTTCCGCGTAACCTTGGGGGAATTTCTGGGTGTAGTTTAGTAAAGCCCTTGACATGAGTTTCATAAATCACAGTCTCATGCCAGGGAGTTTGCAGCAATTCGTCTCCTTCCCAATCAAAAGACTGATCAACAACAACTGATTTGGGAACTAAATGAGCATCGTCAAGTTCAGAAAAACCTAAATCTTCATTGGGATCATCCCAAGGATAACCAAAGATTTCTTCACCAAAGCGGACATCGCCATCAATTGCCTTAGCGTAGGGATCAATTAATAGTTTGTTGGGGTTAAAGCGATGTCCTTCTTCCGGCGCAAAAGGCCCGTGGACTCTAAAACCGTACCTTTGACCAGGGCCAATCCCAGGGACATAACCATGCCAAGTGAAGTTAGTAACTTCTTTAATTTCTAGCCGGGTTTCTCGACCTTTTTGATCAAATAAACACAATTCAACTTTTGTCGCATGTTCTGAGAAAATAGCGAAATTAGTACCCTTGCCATCCCAGTTTGCTCCCAGAGGATATGGTCTACCAGGCCAGAGTGAGAAGTACATACAGTCAAACTCCTGTTGCAGATTCATCAGGCAGGACAGTTAAGCTAGCGCGCGTTACAAAATCTTGCCCAGCACAACACGCCCTAGCTTCTCGCAGTATCTCAAATATTAAGTCAAATAAAAAGTTTTGTGACTCAACCTGTTGGCATAAATTTTACTGATTCACTAAATACTGACATCCCCAGAAATGGTGATTTTTGTCAAATTTTTGAGAACTCACTTAGACAATTTTGCTACATTTCTAGGCATAATCAAGCGATCGCTCGATTTCACAATCTCAAAATCATCATTCCCAAAGTTTCAAGATTTCTTGACAAAATGAGGGCGCTTGTTAAAGAAATTTCAAATTTTTAACTGATGGGGAGTTTGAGGGGCTATAAGTCCCCCACCATAATCTTTGATTTGGTGTGGGAGGATGTCACTAGAGTATTACGCATCTGTGTACTCTACTCTAAAAAACAGCATTAGGTAAATAACCTCAATTCTATTGCCATTCCCTGTCCTCAAGTTCCTTAGTCGGCAATAATAAGGTTGCTTCAATTTCCTGCCTGATAGCAGCTGTCACCTCACAATTGCTATGCAGGCAATCGAGCAGTAACTGATTGGCATCATAGTAGCGTTGCAGCACTTGCTGTTGCTCTGGACTAAACTGCCAGTGGTGATCAATATTACGATAATTAATGATCGTCATTTTTAACTGTTCAACCCAGGCTGAAGAGTGTGTCTGCCACCAGACCTGAAATTTTTCTTGGTTTTGATTTGGATTCGGCAATTGCTCCCTGAGTTGTTGCAGGGATTTATAGAGTCCAGCATCCAAAACAATGCCTAGAATGTTGCCCAGAGCATCTCCACAGGCATGAGCATAGGCAAAATCTTGGCTTCGGTCGATCGCACACTCCAGCAGCAGGTTATCTAACACCGCATCCAGAAACATCCCCTGGTCGAGGGTGCAGGCCAGGGTAAAGTGAGAAGCTATGTGAGGATTCCGGGCAAGGGCAAGGTAAAATGCACGACCCGTCGCAACCTTTGGTTGGGGCGAAGTAGTACGAGATTTTTGACTTGCCCACGTCAAAAAATCTTGTAGATAAGGGTCTTGGGCGACTAGTGCATCAATGTGTTGCTTCATCAACTGCACCAGCCCGTCTGCACTCCGGAGCATGGCAGCTGTCAATAAGAAGATTTCGCGCCAGTGAGGGTCAGTGATGTGACTAACCAATCCTCCCAGGGCTTGCTCTAATGCTTGCAGGTTATGGCTGGCAACGATTTTTCTCGCCGTGAAATATTCTTGAAACGCCAGATAGGAGAAGGAGAAAATTCCCCGCGCCCGTTCTGTCAGTAGCCCATGTTGGGCCTCTATCGCCTTCAGCACTGCTTCACTTTCTAGTTGCAGTTCCTCTGGCTCCATTGGCACTTCAGGTAGATAACGAATATAGTCACTAATGTATTGCTCAATAACGCGTTGCTCAAAGAAGTACTGACCTTCTTCAAATGTTGCCGCCGCAATCTGACTCAACAACTTGAGCTTTTGTGGTAGTAAAAACCCCCGATAAACATCATCCCGTTCAACACCTCTAGCTTCATCCCATTTGCCCAAGAGCAAATCTAGCCCTTGCTTATAAAACTCAGTCCGCTTAGTGGGAAATTTTTCTTGACCGTGGAACACCCAGCAGGCAAGATGCAGAAACAGGGGTGTGATCACGAGTTGGCGAAATTGCCAGTTTTCAGGTAAGTCCAGCTTTTGAATAAACTCAACAGACTGTGCCTGCCCATCTTGAGTGTTTTTTTTGGTGAATGCCCCAAACCATTTTTTGGCGAAGGCCCGGATTTGTTCTTGGGTAAACGGGGCAATCTCAACATCGGTAAAGCCTCGGAGTGTGAGCTTTCGAGCCGCCGTTCGACAGGTTGCCACAAACCGATTTTTGTGATACTTATCCGAAAATCTGCGAATTTCTCTTAAGACAGCATTACTCTCTTGGTTAAGAACTTCATCCATGCCATCAAGTAACAGCAAAACTCTCCCTGCACTAAGCAAGGTTTCAATAACTGATGGGTCTGAAATTTTGGAAGTGATGAACTCCTGGCGGATATAGTTTAATAAGCTGAACTCGCCAGTGATCCTAGACTCTTCAGCAAAATTCCTCAGTACGATGAAAACAGGAACCTGGTTTGCCGCAAATACGCCTTGGTTACACTGAATAGCGAGATGTTGCAAAAAGGTGGTTTTACCTACCCCTGGTTTACCTAGCACCCTGAGTTTGGAGTAGGTTTCGACTGCCCGCATACCTGGTATTTGTTTCTGCTCAACCTCACCTAAGCCAAAGCGGTCAAATTCATTTGGTTCAAGGTTTTGCAGGTTAGAGATATCTAACCACTGTTGGCTGGGGATGTCTTCCAAAATATTGACATCAATGTATATGTCATCGATCGCAACGGGATGACCAATATCTAATAACTGCAAGATCCCACACTGATCTTGAATTTTGTCTTGGCGTTGCGATCGCACTTGTTGCACCAAAAGATCAATATCTAGAGCAGCAGCCTGGGCAACTTCTTCGGGATCGGAGAATTCGGCCGGAGGATCGGCAGCGATTTCCCGCCAATTCAATTCCAATACAGAACAAATTTCTAGAAAAATCTGACGATCAACCGGACGTCCAGAGAAAAATCGCCAAATGGGTTGTCGAGTCTTTAAGCCGACTTCAAAAGCCAAATTTTCCTGAGTCCACCCCTTGCGGGCAAACGCTCTTTTAGCCTCTTGAATTCCAATCTGTGATGCTTGGAGCGATCGCCTGACCATAAGACAAAAAACTCATAATTAAAGCTTATAACTTAAATTTTTATTAAAAGTATACATTTTATACACTTTCCTATGTTATTAAAATTTGCTCAATTTAAATCATACAAAAGTCAGAGATCGACTTTAATTTCATCGAAATGAAGCCAATCCAAAAGTTCTTCATAGGTAAATTCCAGGTACACTTGTGGAATCAATTCTGTAAAAACCCTATGAAGATTGAGTTAACGAGTCTAAATGACAAGTGGCATTGAGAATTATTAATTTTGTTAATTTATGTAACAAATTCAAACACTACAAACTCATTTGATACTTCTTATACTTCTCTAACCTTTGCTAAGACTTAATCTCAAACACCCATCTGTCATGCTGAAGGAGTACAGATTCAGAGCTTCTCTATGAACACTGGTTAGCTCTTTAGAGCAACGACAGTAGATAAAAACTGATTACTATAACCAGAAGGTTGCAATATTACAGATATTTCCAAGGAAGTTTTTTTATATAGCAATCCTAAATCATTTGTAAAAAACAGAATAGTAGAGACGTAGCAGTGCTACGTCTCTACTAGGATTTTATTTTTCTTCTATATAGGATTCCTATTTGATTTTTGAACAAAACTCAGTACACATCTAGCTTCCTTTTTTTTCTTTCTTTCCCTATTGCCTATTGCCTATTGCCTATTGCCTGCCTCCACGAGTAAATTCATTAATCAAATCAGATTGCTAT
>NZ_JBHFLM010000072.1:0-32647 GCF_041928655.1 Pelatocladus sp. BLCC-F211
ACTGTAGTTTTGTAGGTTGGGTGTAGCGACAGCGAAACCCAACATTATAGTCTGGTTAATGTTGGGTTACACTCCGTTCCACCCAACCTACATAATGTCCTTTTTGAAAAACTCCTCTTTTCAAGATGGACGAGGTTTAACAATCAACGCTCAAGCACTTTACAGGCGGGTGTGATCATGATATTTATACATAAAGACAGAGTGTTTATCAAAATCCGCCTCAGACTCTCCTCAACCATATTCGGTCTGGCGTCGCTAAAATTGACCGCTCTTGATTACAAAGGTAATACAATAAAAACTTATCTTCAGTTGGATTAAGTATTGTCCTACTAGCAAAAAAAGTATTTTATCATCCTAGTAGTAGGAAAAAGTAGGAAAAGTCTCGTTATAATACATAAAATAATACATTAATTTAGCAATGGATACGGAAGAAGCTTTAGAGTTTCTAGAAAGTCTAGTTTTTATTAATACAGGGGAACATTTAGATAAAATTCAAAGAATTATTTTTCGTCAATTGTGGGAAGACGAAACACTTACGTATTTAGAAATGGCTGAAAGCCGAGGTTATACAGAAGCCCACTTCAAAGCAGTTGGGGCTAGACTTTGGCAGATATTATCAAATATCACTGGGGAAAGAGTATCAAAATCTAACTTTCAAGCAGTGGTAATTACTAGGTGGAGAAATCAACACTTGCAAGCAGATTTGCAGAATCAGAATGGTAATGGGCTTGTGAAGCAGTTGCAAATAGAAACGATTAACTCTAACTTTGTGGGGCGCGATCGCGAAATAGCAGAACTCAATGATATTATCCGTCAAGGAGCCAAAGTTATTCTGATTCAGGGAGAAGGCGGCGTTGGTAAGACAACCCTAGCACGCAAGTATTTTAAAACTCAAAAACTAGACAAAGTTCTAGAATTATGGATGGCTACAGACACTCAAAACATCACTTCAGCAGAGAGTGTAGTTGAAGAATGGTTGCGGCGAGATTTTAATGAAGAACCAGGACGAGAATTTGGGATTAACTTGGAGCGACTACGGCGTAAATTACGAGATCCAAAATCCCAAATCGGTATATTTATTGACAACTTAGAAACAGCTTTAGATAGAAATGGGAAATTGATTGATACTCGTCGTGCTTATGTGGAGCTATTGCGAGTATTAACCGATTCATCTGTACATTCAATTACCTTAGTCACAAGTCGCGAACGCTTATCTGAATCTTGTATAGAAACTTATACTTACACTTTAGAAGGTCTAGACGAGCAAGCATGGCGACTGTTTTTTAGTAGCTACAATGTTGATTCTAACTCCATTGCTTTAAGTGAAATGTGCAAAGCTTATGGAGGAAATGCCAAAGCCATGCAAATTATTCGGGGTGTAATTTCTACAGATTTTAGCAGTGATATAGATGCTTATTGGCAAGAAAACAGTCATGATTTACTCAATGAAAAACAATTGAATGATTTAGTTACTACCCAATTTCATCGATTACAGGAAAATAATATAGAAGCATACAGATTACTGTGTCGTTTAGGTTGCTACCGTTATCAAGACATCACATCAGTACCGATTGAAGGTGTTTTATGTTTACTTTGGGATGTAGCCGAATCTCAACGACGACGTGTGATTAGAGCTTTGCAAGATTTATCATTAATAGAAGCTAAAAAAGGACAATACTGGTTGCATTCTGTGATTCGTACAGAAGCGATCGCCAGACTCAAGTCTACTTGCGAATGGGAATTAGTTAACCGCAAAGCCGCAGAATTTTGGACACAACAAGTAGCAGAAATTAAAAATATCACAGATGCTTTGACAGCATTAGAAGCTTATTATCATTATGTAGAAATTGAAGATTTTGAACAAGCTGCCAATGTCATTATCAAAGGTAGAGGTAAACAGTGGGGTACTGGTTTACCTTTAGGCTGTTCTTTTTATCAACTTGGATTACCCCAAAAAATTATTTTTGTCATTACTCGGATCATTGCTCATGTTCAATCTCAAGAAAGCCTCAGCAAGCTTTACAATATGCTGGGCTATACATACAGAATCATTGGTGAAATTGCACAAGCCATACACTGCTACCAAATCATCGAAGCGATAGTAGATCAAGATTTGGTTTCTGAGCAGACAAAAACCTCTCTAGTATTTAATAGAGGGCTTTGCAAGCTGGAATTATGGGAAATTTCAGAAGCTAAAGAATGTTTTGATGCTGTTTGTTCTTTAATTGGAAAAGATAGCATTCTAGATGATTATATGATATATTCTCAGTGTTCTTTGGCTTATATTCACTCTTGCTCTGGTTCTCTAACAGAAGCTTTTTCCCTGGCTGAAAATGTCTATCTTTCTATTTCCTCCTCAAGCAGAATGACTTTGTGGGGAATCGGACACAGCTTTGCAACTCTCGCATTTACTTACAAAAATTTAGGTTATTTAGAAAAATCTTTATATATCTGTCAAGAAACTATTTTACATTGTGAAGAAAATAATTTTACGCAAATTAAAGCCAGAGCGATCGCTTGTCTAGCAGAAATTTATCGCGAAAAGCAAGAACATAGCACAGCGATCTCGTTTCACATAAAGACGATAGAAATATTCCAAAAAATCGGTGCTAAAGCTAATTTAGCTAATGCTTATTATCAACTAGGATTAACTTACCAGCGTACAGGCGAAATGCATAAGAGTAGGGAAAATTTCATAGAAGCAATTCGTCTATTTCAAGAAATGCAAGCACCCAAGCAAATCGAAAAAGTACAAAAAGCAATCGGCTATTTTTAAATTCTGGTGATTTTGTCTACAATCAAAAACTACTTAAAAATTTTAGTGTTGCAGTTGATGAATTATTAGCGTAATTAGATTTGTAGTAAGCTCTTGAATGTAAGCACTAAAGTGCTTACTACAAACTAACTTTTCTCGTTAAAACTATGTATACATTTTGAGTTTTTGCAACAATTCTTGGGTTAACTGAGAAAATGATTTGGAGCCTGATGATTGAGGAGCATTTAAAATCACAGGCATAAAACTATCAACAGCTTTGGCAACATTCACATCAACTGGAATTTGAGTTTGACATATTTTTTCTGCACCAAAGTCTTGATGAACACGTTGCATCACTTGTTTGTAGTATCTACCAGTTAACAAATTAGCATTCGACATTGTAAAGACAATTCCCAGCATTTGAATATCTATTTTAGCTTCGTGTTCGTGACTTTCTTTTAACTGGGCGACGCGTCTTTCTAATAACTGAATACCCACTACAGACAAAGGTTCAGGCTTCGCAGGAAGAATATAGAAATTGCTAGTAGCTAAAGCACTCCGAGTCAAAAGATTATATCCTGGAGCGCAGTCTAGAATGATAAAATCATATGCTTGACGTACTGGTTCTAAAACTTTACTCAGCAAGACTCTTTCAAAACGATTCCAAATAGTTTCAAACTCAGTTACACCTAAATTAATCGCCTGGTAATGCAGCATTTCCGAAACTACAAATTCATCATACAAATCAATATCCCCTGGTAATAAATCTAATCCTGGCAGATTACAAACCTGGGATTGAATTATGTCTTGAATTGTATGTTTTTGTTCTGGCTCTGGATTGATAATTTGATCTATCAGATACCTAAATGTCTTTCTATGTTTCCGGCGCTTCGCAAACTCCATCGGCGACATGAGACTAAGTGTTGCACTAATTTGGCTATCTAAGTCCAGCACAAGTACTCGTTTGCCATGTTCTTTCGCTAAACAAGTTGCGATATTGACGCTGAGAGTTGTTTTACCAACCCCACCTTTCATATTTGCAGTTGCAATTACATATCCCATTTCTTAAATCCTTTGATCACGCATTCCCATCTAAGTGACGTCAACGTTCTGTTGTTGAGCCAAAACTTTTGGTAATTTTAAGATTTTCCGACTTGCGAAAATAATTATTGATTGAGCAGTCAGCATTATACCAGCGAGGGGCGCGTTTGGTTTATATAGAAGGAATTTGAATATTACTAGCAAACAAACTTTGTAACCTCTGTAGTTTAGAACCAATTAGGTAAAGTAAATCACCTTTACCTAATAAATATGCAGCTGCTGTTTCTGTACCTCCGAGAATAATTTTTGAATCTGCTTCACTAGCAGTACGTAGGGCGACTCGCCCTGGTAAATTTGAGCGAATAATGGGAGTTACTATTTTAGCTTCTGGGCGTTGAGTGGCAATAATCAGATGAATTCCAGCAGCTCTAGCCATTGCACCCAATCGTTTAATATTTTGTTCTAATGCTGTGCGAATTTCCTTTTCCGCCATAAAATCGGCGTATTCATCAAAAATACAGACAATCCGAGGTAAAGGTTGGCGAGATCTTTGATGATATGTAGTTAGATCAGCACATCCGGCTTTTTCAAACTGCTGGTAGCGAGTTTCCATTTCTGTTACCAGTTCATCCATTAATTCAATAGCGCGATCGCCATCTTTGACAACAGGTGCATATAACCATGACATCTGCTCAAACTCTGGAAATGTCACTCGTTTGGGATCGACAAGGGCAATTTTAAGGTGTTGTGTAGAATAACGATAGATCAGATAAATAATGAAATACATTACCAATACCAAGCTTATTATCTGATGGCATAAATAAACTATTGCCACCAAAATGCTGATGTAAATAAAATAGGCGAGGACACTCAAAAGCAACTCTGGCTTTAGTAGCAGATAAAGATAAGTTTCTAAATAAATCTTTTGAGTCTTTTGAGGTATTAGACATATGAGCAAAAATATTACTGACAGTATTCGGATTACAAAATTCTAACAAGTGCCTATGTACAGCAGCTAAATATACTGTATCCATAGCTGCATAATGTAGCTGCTTTTCTGTTAAAGGACGCTTTTTCCAATCACTTCTCTGTTCTTCTTTGTCTACATGAGAAAAGTGACATAATTCAGTAGCTAATGTCTTGAGTTGCAAATTAGATACTTCTAAAATACCTTTACCAATCTTTCTGGCTATTTTGAGAGTACAAGTAACATTTTGTGCGGAATTACCGCCTAAATACTTTAAATCAAAACTAGCATTATGAAATATCTTTTCAATTTTGGGATTAATCATGATTTGGTTAATAAACTGTAAAACCAAATCAGGCTTTCCTAATACATCAAGAATATAAGCTGATTTTCCTGAATAATCGTTAGGCTCTGTCAGTACCTGAATTAATGACAATTTTGGATAATAAGTATGCCAATCTGCAATTTCTGTATCTAACCATAGAGTTGTATACAGTGCAAGTTTTTCTATCTGCGTCCTAATTGCATGAGATTCATTCAGGTATTGCATTAGCTAAAAATTAATTATTTTTATTTAGTAGACAAATTAATTGGTCTTGTAACTTAGCTTTGGGATTAATAATTTTCACTTTACGTTCTTGACATAATAAATCAATCAAGTATTTGATTTCAGTTTCATTAACATAAGAAAACTGATGAACAGATTGTGATATTAAAGTTACTACACCCATATAACTTTGGGTTGTAACTAGATTGAACATAAATTCTTTAACTGGTCGTAAATCTTTTTTGCCATTTGTACCATTACTATCATCTCCATCAGGATCTTGTTTAGAAATAATCCCTAAATCCTGCAACAAAGCACATTTATGTAAAATTTCAGTTTCACGAGTTAAAGATTGCAGTTCCTGTAAAGTGATAGCTTTACCACCAAGCACCAATTCCTGAGCGACAGCAGAATTTACTAAGCTATGGTATGTTGCTAAGTAATGAACAGAAGAGATATTTGGCTTAATGTGATGATGATTTGTTCCTTTGAAAATTTGATTATAGATTTTATAACCAGCAAGTTTTGCGTTTCCTACACTGCCAATTCTAATCAAATATAATTTTTGAAAAATATTTTCTTGAATTACTTTTTGACAAGCATTCATGATATGGAAAAAGCTTGTCATGTTAGCATCTTCTGTCCAAACTATTCCTATTCTGTCTTGCTTATTGGGTGTTTGATAACTTAAAGAATAACTAGCGTATTTACCTTTGATCAGTTTTGGCTTAATTGATTGTATTTGTAATGCTTCTAAAGCCTCTTGTACCATCCTGATTAAATCAGATGATGATAAAAGGCATATCCTAGCTATCTTACTTTGAATTTTCTTAAGTTCCTGCTGCCATAGAAGCTGAAATTCTGCCTTCCGATCTATTATTGGTCTAGGTTCTACTTCTTTATCTCCATTCGGATTATTCCCTGTCAATATATAAATTTTGTAGTTTTGATATTCTACTAGTCCCAAATTAATTACATTTCTAGGGTAAGTTTTCCCAGCAGGAAAATTTTTCTCTAATACATCTCGCTCTAATGGATAAATAGATGATTCTGGTCGAGTATTAGGTTGTTGATGTAGTGGTTTGAGAAGATAAGCCCAGATTGTTTCTGCCTGCTCAAGTGTAATTGGTTTTAACCTAATTAATTTATGAATTCCTGCTTTATCTGCTGGCTGAATTCTATTAACGTGACGGTTCCATGTATTAGTAATAACACTAATGATTATTAAAAAATTTTTGAGATTTTCACCGTGAATAGTTGTGTTTACATCAAAAAAATGTTGTATGTCAAGAAAACCATCTGCTAACTTAGGCATGGTATCTAAATTATCAAAACACAAAACTATGGGTTGAGTTTCTGTAGAAATTCTGCCAAAATTAGCTAACATACTTTTAGCTTCGTCTTCTGTTTCAATGCAGTATTTAACTTTTAGAGCTTGCATTGATTCTTCACTCAAGCAATCACCTCGTAACCACTCACAAGCTAGAGAATATAGTTCTGGATTGGTGAGGTCATGCAAAACTCCAAAAAACATATCAGGATTATATATACGTGCTGTTTTATAGGTTTCCTTGAGATGTTTGATAAATTTTTGTCGATCACTTAGTAAAAATTCCCAAATACTATCATTAAAAAATCTTTGTTTGAGGTTATGTTTGGTGAAAGCAGACAAGCTTTTTAACCACAAGATTAATTGAGATTCTTGTTGTTCTTCTGGAATTTGAATTAAGCTATCAACAGTACACCGAAGCACATGACGCCAAATATTACCACTATCAGCCCAGTCACAAAGTATGTAGACAAAAAAAGCTTTAGAATTCAAGGTCTGTTTTAGACGACCTAATAAATGACTTTTACCAGAACCTGGATCACCTGTGAGTAAAATAGAACGACTGCGATGATCTATCATTACTAAATCTAGAAATTCTTCAATTTCACTAATAACCTCTCTATGAATAGAATCAACTGTAAGGGATGGGTTCTGTTTTTCCTCCCAAAAATTCATTGGTTTTATATTAATCAGGTTAAAAGGATTTATTTCACTTTTAATAATGTCGTCAATAGTTGCCATGTTTAGATATTTGTGTAAAGAGCGAACTACATTTAAAGATTAGTGGTGAGTTGTAAAAATTTCAATTCACGATAATAAAGAACAGTGGTCCACAAATGTTTTGAGGAATTCCGGCTTCTATCTGTTCTGTGGTGTAGGCGTTAGCTTCTTGCAAGGTACTTAAATCTATTAGGTCTTTTGCTTGCAAACGATACAGCGCCTTATCCAAATCATCCCGTGATAATGGGGGTTGCAATTTTTGCCGCAAATGGAATATCGGCAAATAATTATCAGTTCCAAGCTCTTTATCTAATTTCTGGATGATTTCTAAAATTTCTTCATCACTGATATTGATATTCGTCTCAACACCTTTCAAAGTTTTCCGCAAAAAGCGCAGGTAATTATTTAGTAGATCCAAGCTGATGTTTGCGGCTCCTTTGGGACTATAATCATCCCGCAAATACTCAATTCCGCGTTCAGTCAGCCAAACCTCAGCTTTCGTCCTCTTGATTTTAAGTTCAACTTCAATCAATCCGCGATCGCTCAGATTTTTTAATATTGCGTCTCGTTCTGCGGCTTTTGGTGAGGTAATCTTACTAGGATTGATTTTGCCTGAAGTTTGACTTAGCTTTTCTAAAACTTTACGTTCTTTATCTGTAATCGGTAATTCTGCTGAGTCAAGTTTGAGCAGTGCTTGACCAGGTGATAAAATCTTGACTGTCGCAATCTCACGGGAAAAATCTACCAGTTCGCGATCGCCTAAATTTTGACATATCTTGTCTTTACCTTTGAAGCTTTGGAAAATGCTAGCACTAAGGCTTGATCGATAGCTGGAACATCCCAACAGCCTTAGTAAAAACTTTAATTCATTAGTTTCCATGCGGGTAATCTTACCTATATCTGAATCAGCATTACTCTAGCTCGAATGGCAATAGTTGACACACCCATACCATCGTAGCGAGAATTAATGCTATCAGGCAAAGTGCTGTATTCTTTCTTTACTACCCCCGCACCTGTCGCAATACCTCAAACCCCTTTCCCCTTACACCCTTGGGTAACAGCGATAACCCTAACCCAGTCCACGCCTTAGCATGAGAAAAAGATTTACCTGCGACAACTAACTCTCTACCTTTTTGAATTTCTCCTTTTTCAATTAACCGCAAACCTAACAATAACTGCGTTTCTGCAAGACGCTGTAGTCTAACTTTTTCTAACTTCTCTGACTCAAATTTATAATTACTTAAATACCGCAATTTATCCTGCAAATAAGGAATAGCGCGATTGATTCCTTGCTGTTCTGCATGTACGCGATATTCCATTAATAACTCTGGTAAATAATAACCCTTCCTACCAGCTAAAGCCAGCCGCACAAATAAATCATTGTCTTCGCAATTTTGCCAATCAGGTTGCATAAACCCCAATTCTGATAAACTTTGACGACGAAATAAAGTTGCACCAATTTGAAAGCTTTGCTGAATAAAGACAATTTCTAATAAATTATCTACAACACCTGCGGCTAAATTTGCTCTACCCCAGCGACGAGAATTTTCTTGAGTTTTTGCCTCATCTCTAATATTGTTAATATCAATAATCCAGTGATCAGTACCAACAAAATCAATACTATGGTCTTGATCTAAAATATTAACAGTACGTTCTAAAAAATCTGGTGTTAATCTATCATCATCATCAAATTTGATAAAATATTCACCTGTAGCAGCCTCAAAACCAGACCGCATATTATTACTTTTCCCGATATTTTGTGAATGTCGAATATATCTAATTCGGCTATCTGTGTATTGTGCAATTAATTTGGGCGTACCATCACGAGAACCATCATCACAAATGATTAATTCTAAATCGTGATAAGTCTGCTGTAGTACGCTGTCAATAGCAAAAGGTAAAAGTTTAACTCGGTTAAAAGTTGGAATACAAATACTAATTTTGGTCATATTATCCTATAAATATTAAAAATACTAATTAGAATTCTATCTGTGTCTATCTGTAGGCAAGATCCCAATTATTGAAAAATACCAGGCGATTAGAAATCGCGGCTACACAAACCAAGTCCACCTACGCGGACTCATTGCTTTGTCTATAAAGTCCCAAACTTACAGTTTGTGTGGGTTTTTTAAATTTAAAATAGCCATTATATATCATCATCAAATCAAGCAATACTTCTCTTAATTTTATTCATAATTTTTTTGAAATATCGATTCGTTTTTGCCGTCATACTTGGCGGTTTAAATCGCCGTGGTTTTTGATCTAATTGTTTAAGAAATCGATAATACAAGAACTCCTCTCGATAACGAATATCAACATCTTCACCACAACATAAACGAGCAAAATCACTCGCAGGATAGCTCATATAATGAATGCGATGAATAGGTTTTAAATCCTCTTGGTTGTAAAGAATATTGTCAATATTTACAAACGGATCTGCATTCGCACAGTTTCCAGTTCTGTCTTTACCATTAGGGCTAAGAGTATAGTTAAAGATAGAATACTTACTATCTATAGTCATGTAATTGAATAAAGCTGAACTTGACCACCAAAACTTTTGACTAATCCATTCAATTTCTCTCTTGTCAATTAAGCGATCCATTAAATTATTTAATTCTTCACTTCCAAATAGTCCCTGATGGGAAGCATAAAAACTATTGCAATGAATTCTAGAACGTAATTGAGCTTCTGTCAGATTAGTTGCACTTGCTGCAAGTTTAAGATTAATATCTGTAGCTGCTTCAGGCTTGTCATGTTCCCAATCATCAAAAACTAAATCGTAATTGTCTAGTTTTGTTAAGACATCATCAATTGGTTTCATGGCTAGGCTGTCAGCGTCATAAAATATGAATCTTGCAAAATCTCCATCAAACGCAGCGAATTTTCTATGGACAAAACCTTTAAACCAGCCAGGACGATTTAACTGAGATTCTCTAGCTCTAGGATGAGCATTCCATACTTGATTAACAAAATCATCCCAACGTTGAATTGACTCCCAATTGTTAAAAAGACTGACATGAGGTCTAGACTTAATTTCTTCTGTAATTCTCTTTAATTGTTGATTATAGGGAATGATACAAACTGGGATTTCGGGGCTAATATTTCTTTCAATACTATTTAATAATGCAACTAACTGATCATAAACAGCATCATTGGCAAGAGTATAAATACCAGCTTTTTTCATACGGAAAGAGGATCTGGGGATGAAATTTATAAGTAGCTCAAATACATAGAGTTTTAGATGATGACATAAACTATATCAACAGGTCATTCTATATACATTACTGCACTGATCAATATTGTTCCCAAATAAATTCCTTTATGAACATTTTGATGATATCTTCTACTTTTCCTTATCCACCAACGCGGGGAGGAACACAGGTACGAACGTTTAACTTACTCAAGTATCTTCGTCAGCGCCATGCTATTACCCTGGTAACTCAACGGGAAGCTGATGTCACAGAAGCAGAGATTACAGAGTTACAAAATTGGGTAAATAATTTAGTTGTATTTAACCGTCCTCCTGATTTTGGAAGTAGTGGCGGTATAGTCAAGAAAATTCAACGTTTCACTAATTTTTTGCGAGAAGGAATTCCGCCGAGTGTCTTAAATCGGTATTCTGTGGAAATGCAAGAGTGGATTGATAATTTTGTACAAGCAGGTAAATGTGATGTTATTACCTGCGAACATAGCGCTAATGAAATCTATATAAAACCCCATTTTAAAAAACAGGTAAGAACTATAGTTAATGTCCATAGTTCTGTTTATGGAACCTGTCGTAACCAGCTAGAAATTGGGATTTCTGAAAATCCTTGGCGAGATAGAATCAACTTATCTTTACTACGACGTTACGAGCAACGCTACTGTTCTAAATTTTCGGCGATCGCAGCGACAACACAAGAGGATAAAATTCAACTGCAAGAATTTAATCCCGATGCTGAGATTTCCGTCATTCCTAACGGTGTCGATTTAGAGTCATTTCCGTACCGCATCAAAGATCCAGTAGGACACCGTTTAGTTTTTATCGGTGCGATGGATAATTTAGCGAATATAGATGCTGTCTGCTTTTTCAGCAACGAAGTTTTACCAAAAGTTCAACAACGTTATCCAGATGCAACTTTTGATATCGTTGGTTCTCGTCCTGTACCAGAAGTTTTAGCACTACAAGCAAAACCAGGAATTACTGTCACCGGACGTGTACCTTCAATGGTAGAGTACTTGCATAAAGCTACTGTCTGCGTTGTACCGATGCGGACAGGATTTGGAATTAAAAATAAAACCTTAGAAGCAATGGCTGCTGGTGTACCAATAGTAGCAAGCGATCGCGGTTTAGAAGGATTAGCTGTGGATGGCGCCGATGTTCCACTCACCGCACTACGAGCAAATCATCCAGCTGAATATATTAGCGCCATTAGTCACCTATTTAGTAACTCACAACTACGAGATGAATTATCTTATAACGGTAGACAATTGATCGAAAATGAATTCACTTGGGAAAGTGCAGGTAAACGCTACGAACAAATTTGTATTGATACCTTAGAGCTAGAGTATAGAAGCGTGGAAGGTAAAAATATAAAAAATCAACCTGCTTGAGCAGGTTTAAACTATCAGCCAGAAATTTATTTCACTGTTGCATTGAAGGCACAGCAAAGATTCTACTAGATATGGGAATACGCTGGTTAGCTTTAGTGGTAGTTTGTTCAGTAATAGTTGACTCAGAAATCACTTGGAGTTGATTATTACTGGAATCATCACCATTACTCAAGCTAGATTTTATATTTGTGTTGGCAGCATCAAATTGAGATGATGCGGATATTAGATTACTATTGCTATTTTCTAGATTGGATTCTGGGATATTTTGAGCTTGACAGGGAATAACCAGCATAGTAGAACCAGCTACTAGAAATAATGCTAGTAGATTATAGAGATATTGACACATTGGGTTAATTAATTTCGTTACAAATTTTGTTTAAATGCCGTTATTAGTTAATAGATAGTAGTTATTAGTTGAACTTCTAATTACTACCTATTCACGTCCTCATGGTTTACCACATCAATTTTTTGGAGTAATGCGATTTAAGCACTAAAGTGCTTACTACAAACTTGTAATGTATATGTTGTGATGTATGCATCAACAACTATTTAATAATTTATATTTTTTGAAATGGTTTCAACCAGAGAAAATTCTCGGAAATATAGAATTTATTTTTTTGCTTGTTGAAAAGCTTATGAATTCGTAGGTTTTATCCCAAATAAAATGATTTTATGAACTCTTTATGAATACAAATTCAAGATCAAGAAAGTTTTTCGATCTAAAAAGTGAAGCTAGTCCGCAACACACCGATTGTAATTGAGTCGCTATCGGGAGTTTGAGCAGGTTCCCAGATGTGAATGATTCCTGGTGTGATACTGATATTATCTGTGATCTGAAAGCGATAAAAAGCTTCAATTTGATTGGTTGTTCCTGGCTGACCCCCTGGACGCCCTAAACCTGTATTTATATAATCAGGGACATTATTTCCAACAGGTAAATCACTACTAGTAATTTTAGGAGGCTGTCCGAAATAAATTCCACCTAAATTACCTTTGACAAATAAATCAGGGAAATTAAGATACACCATGTAATTTGTAGTCTCTACATTTCCTGATTTACCAGGAATGTGAGAATTTGTATAACCAAACCAACCGCCTAAAGTCACCTGGGGTGAGATTTGCCAATTAACAGAACTACCAATAGCATTAGTTTGTAATGGTTCTGATTTGCCAGTATTGGGATTAACTGCTGTTAAGCAATCATCACCTAAGTAAGTCAGCAAACATCCATCTGATGAATAATTATTTACATAATACAAACTGACATCAATACTATCAGATGGTGTCAGTAATAATTGCACGCCAGTGGTTGTGTTACCATCAAATAAGCCGCTACCTTTGCCAGGATTTGCAGGTGTGTTACTAGCATAAAGAGCCTGTAAGCTAGCACGTTTGGCAAATTGCCAATCAACAGCAATACCACCTCCGTTGAATCCAATATCTAAAATTGGGTTCCTTTGGGCAAAATATGACAATGGGCCTGTTGCTCCGCTTTCTGCTCGGTTGGGACCACGGAAAGCACTAGGCATATTTATACCTTGCACTCCTGCTACAATCGCTAAGTTGTCAGCAACAAGCCAGTGAAAATTCAAGTCATATATACTTAACTGATTATCTGTGGGGTATTCGTAACCAAGATAAACATCGTTGCTTAACCTGGGTGCTGTCGAACCATTACCCGCGATGAGACTTGTCAATAGATAGCTATTGGGAGTGAATTGGCTAGTTAAATATAGCTGGCTATAGTTGATAATATTGATATTTGTACCAGCATCATCTGTATCTTTTTTCCCGTCTCTGGGATTAATGTCAGCACGGTTGTCAGTGCGTCCTTGAATACCAACTATAGTAATACCACTGAGTTTGGTTGTCGGGGAGAATTGGTTAGCGGTAATTTCAGCAGTACGCACTTCTAAATTATCAACTCGACCTCGTACAGCAGCTAATTCGGTTGCGAATTCTTCCTGTAATTTTTTTAAAGTAATTAAATCTTCGCGCTTAACTAAATCACCTGTCGCTTTGGCGATCAATTCATTGACTCGATCTAAGCAAGCATTCAGTCCAGCTGCAAACTCATAGCGAGTCATGGAGCGATCGCCACGATAAGTCTGGTTGGGATAACCTGCAATGCAACCATATCTTTCTACCAAAGATTGCAATGCACCGAATACCCAGTCTGTAGGTTGTACATCCCGCAGTTGAGATACTGATGTCACTTGCGCCATCGGATCATCAAGGGAAGTGAATTGATCTGATGCTGCTAAGGAAGGAGGAGAACTAGAGGAAAAATTCTCCGCTAATTCTCTCAGCTTTTCTACGGGAATAGCGATCGCTGGCGTGGGAAATCCGTTAACTATCGCTACTAATACGCACGCAATTACCCTACTTTGACTTTCGTTCAACTTTTTACACTTCGCTCACACACACTCAACGATAGAGCTTATTCAAAATACCTTTTTAACGTCATTAGTAAAATTACTGATTTGTACAAATTTACACTTTTTATTTCTGGGCAATATCTCCAGAACGGGAGTATAAAAGAAAAAAATAATCAAAAAGTCTTGCTAGATTTACTGAAAAATTAAGTATGGTTAACCACCCACCAAACCCAGCCCCAAAACCATCTGCTGCAAACAAAACTAAAAAACGAATTGTCAAAAAACCTAAGAAAATCGTCAAAACATCCCAAGTTCCCACGCCAAGTTCTCAACCAGATGGGCGTCCGCTTCTGCGCCGAAAAGTTAAGACTCAGCAAAATTCCTCTGGGTTGGCGTCAAAAGTGGCGATCGCCATCTTATTAGGTAGCGCTTGCTTAGTCGCGGCTTTTGCCTGGGTTAGTATTGAATTGATGATCAATCCTGATAAAGTCACTTGGCTAAATCAACTTTTGCCTGCATGGGTACAATCTGTCAGCCACGAGGAACAGTGAACATTTATCAGTTATCAAAAAGCTAGCTTTTTGCTGATAACTAACTGGTAAATGAATTAGTAAATTGACTATTTATTTTCAGTAAAATTTTCAATAATTTTCAGTTGCGATCGCCAAATCCACACTGACACTAAATTAGTGTACTGGTAGAGACTGCCAATAAATACAACTATGAATACCCAGAGTTGCGATCTACCACTGGCATCTCTAAACAGTACTTATCAGAGGCGAGCTTTTGTTTTGAGATACTGTTATTCTTCAGTGTCAGTGGCTGCCAATTTTTGCATTTTCAAGTTCTGCAACTGCTGTAGCAGACAATCCACCTCTGCTTGCAAGTGCATAAATTTAACTTGCTGATCTACTTGATTAAAACACTTCTCTAGCTTTGTTGCCCAAGCTGTATGGGATTCGCGTTCAGAAATACTAGATGTAGACATTGCTTACTAAGTTATCCGTAACTCAACTCACACCATCAAAGATATTATAATAGGAAAGTTTAAAGAATTATTAAAAAATAATATAATTTTTTCTTTTCCTTGTAATTCGATCTTTTACATGTGCAGTCATTGACTAGACAAACATAACTTTGTTCCTCTGGAATTGGGGCTACTAGGATGTTTGGGGTGTGTGGGGTGTATTGGAAGTGTCAAAAAATGTGGCGCAAACCTTCCCAGAGATACATCTAAAACGATAAACTGACATTCTACGAATAATTTGTTTGTTGTATGGTTATTTGTTGTTTGGGTTTGACATGTGTTGTTTGTTAGTGATTTCTAAACAACCAACAACCGACACTCAACACCTAATACCCAACAACCAACACCCAACACCCAAAAATATTTAACAATAACAAGCCCTGAAAACTCGTGACCTTGAGCCTGTCTGCAACTACATCTCATCGCCAACCCTGGCCCGGACTTATAGAGCAGTATCGCGACTACTTGCCTGTCAGCGAAGCAACACCAGTTGTGACTCTGCTGGAGGGTAACACTCCCTTGATTCCAGCGCCTGCGATCGCACAACGCATTGGCAGACAAGTACGTGTTTTTGTCAAATACGACGGTCTTAACCCTACTGGTAGCTTCAAAGACCGGGGTATGACAATGGCAATTTCCAAAGCCAAAGAAGCAGGGGCGAAGGCGGTGATTTGTGCTAGCACAGGTAACACCTCAGCAGCAGCAGCAGCCTATGCTCGCCGTGGCGGAATGCGTGCTTTTGTATTGATCCCCGATGGTTATGTAGCCTTGGGTAAATTGGCGCAGGCACTATTGTATGGTGCAGAAGTACTAGCAATTCAAGGTAACTTTGACCGTGCTTTAGAAATAGTCCGGGAAATGGCTGAAACCTATCCAGTCACTTTGGTGAATTCAGTCAATCCTTACCGTTTAGAGGGGCAGAAAACCGCAGCATTTGAAATTGTTGATGTCTTAGGTAACACTCCCGATTGGCTATGCATTCCCGTAGGTAATGCGGGAAATATCACAGCATATTGGATGGGATTTTGTCAATATCATCAAATTGGGAAGTGCGATCGCTTACCCCGGATGATGGGTTTTCAAGCAGCTGGTGCAGCGCCCTTGGTGAAGGGAGAACCAATACCCCATCCAGAAACACTCGCCACAGCCATTAGAATTGGTAATCCTGCTAGTTGGGAAAAAGCCGTAGCTGTCAAATCAGCCAGTATGGGGAATTTCCATTCTGTCACCGATGACGAAATCCTCGACGCCTATCGTCTCTTAGCATCAGAAGAAGGAATTTTCTGCGAACCAGCCAGCGCAGCTTCTGTGGCAGGTTTGCTACAGGTTAAAGACCAAGTTCCCACAGGTGCAACAGTGGTTTGCGTCCTCACCGGTAATGGTTTAAAAGACCCAGATACAGCCATTAAACACAGCAACAGTCAATTTAAACAAGGTATTGAGGCGGAAGTTGATGCTGTAGCTACGGCGATGGGATTGTCTAATTTCTAATTCTCTACTTCCCACTCAGTATTTCCCACTACAACCACAGACTTACGGCACAATGTTATTTAAATCCAAGAGTGGGGAGTGAGCTTTAATGGCTATTAATTTACAGCAAGCATTAGAAGTCGGTAAATATATAGTTACCCAACGTGTAAAAGGTCGTAAACGTTATCCCTTGGTTTTAATGTTGGAACCTTTATTTCGTTGCAACCTCGCCTGTCCTGGTTGTGGCAAAATTCAGCACCCTACAGAGATACTCAAGCGTAACCTAACTCCACAGGAGTGTTTTGCAGCAGCCGAAGAATGTGGCGCGCCCATAGTCTCTATTCCTGGCGGCGAACCATTGCTGCATCCTCAGATTGACGAGATTGTCCAGGGATTGATTGAGCGCAAAAAGTTTGTTTACCTATGCACCAATGGCTTATTACTAGAAAAGAGCCTAGATAAATTTAAACCTTCACCTTACTTAACATTCAGTGTACATCTCGATGGAATGCGAGATTGGCATGATCAATGTGTGAATCGCAAGGGTGTTTTTGACACTGCTGTGCAAGCAATACGTGCTGCTAAAGCCAAGGGATTTCGTGTCACTACTAACACTACTGTGTTTGAGGGTGTCGATCGCAAACAAATGCAGGAGTTTTTTGATTTCCTAAGTACACTTAATATTGATGGAATGATGATTTCTCCTGGTTACAGCTACGAGTGGGCGCCAGATCAAGAACATTTTCTCAAGCGAGAACAAACACGCGCCTTATTTAGAGAAATTTTAGCTCCTTACAAAGCAGGTAAGAAAAACTGGAACTTTAACCACAATCCACTCTTTTTAGATTTTCTCACTGGTGAGAAAGACTATGAATGTTCACCTTGGGGTAGTCCGAGTTACAGTGTTCTGGGTTGGCAAAAACCTTGTTATTTGTTGAATGAGGGACATTATGCCACTTTCAATGAACTGATGGAAAAGACCGAGTGGAACAAATACGGGCGTGCGAGTGGTAATCCTAAGTGTGCAGATTGTATGGTTCACTGCGGTTATGAACCCACCGCCGCTACTGATGCTATGCAACCACAGAATTTAGTTCGTTCTATTGGCAGTATTTTTGGTTAGAGCTGTAGAGACGCGTTCGCTTTTAGCGTTCCCGCAGGGTAATTTCGCGTCTCTACAGAATTGAAATGTCAATCGATTTGTCTTAACCGAGCAGTATTGGAATGGTATTGGTAAACATCAAATATCATCCCAATGCCAAAAGTTCTTCTATACCTAAAATATCGCGATCGCTAATAATCTCTGTTTTTGTGTGAAACGAAAAGTAGCGCTTACCGCCTTCTGTGTTCCATACCTGCTGTAACACAGGATCGGGAAACGTACCGTTATTGAGTTGAGTCAGTATAGGCGGCCACTTTTGACTCAGTTTGCTAGCTTCACCAACAAAAAGCTTAAAATCACCAATATGTGCGATCGCGTAGATGCCAGAAGACATAGTTATATCATGTTCGCTTGAACACTTATATTATCAGTTGAGGTCGGTAATTGGTAATTGGTAATTGGGATATTAACTAAATTGTTGCGATGGTCAATTAGACATAACTGGAATTTTTATGATAAATTCAGTACCTTGTTCCAAGGCAGATATACATTGCAGTTGTCCACCATGTTTTTCAACTATGATTTCATGGCTAATAGATAATTCAAATTCCGTTAATTTACCATTTGATTTAGGATTAAAATAGGGATCAAAAATTCTTTGACCAACTCTTTCGGGACTTTTCATAGCGTTATTTGCTATACGAATTATTACTGTTTTGGAATTCAATAATTCTGTGCAAATACGAATAGTTGGTGAGAAATAATTGTTTTTGTCTTTATGTTTATCTATTACCCAAGACTCATTACTTGCTGGAAAAGCATCAATTACATAATTAATAATATTCATGAAAACAAGGTTCATTTGTCCTGGATAACACTCTACTAAAGGTAGTTTGGCATATTCCTTAATGACAGTAATATTTTGGTCATGAGTCTTAGATTTGAGACGACTTTGCAAAATTATCAAAGTGCTATCAATACTTTCATGCAGATCAACTGATTTTTTTTCAGATTCTTCTGTAGAAAAATTGCGTAAAGCATGGATGAATTGTCTAATCCGATCAATCCCTGCTTTCATTGAATCTGTTAGCTTAGAAAGGTCAGTAGTAATATTATCCAGTTCGACTTGATTAATTACTCTTTGAATTTCTACTGTTGGTTCAGGATATTGCTGTTGGTATAAATTAATTAGCTGGAGTAGTTGTTGAATGTAACGGTTGGCATGAATCAATTTTCCGGCGATAAAATTTGCAGGATTATTGATTTCATTGGTAATGCTGGAAACTATTTGTCTTAAGGCAGTGATTTTTTCATGATGTAATAATTTAATGTCGATTTGCTGAAGCTCCCGAAAATCTGTGTTTGGTATTTTTGTTTGATCCTGTGCTTCTTGTAAATGAAAAAGTGTCAAGGCATGAATTTGAGAATAGGCTAAAAGTAACTGCTGGAAATCGAGTAAGCAATACTTTTCTGATGCAGTTTTGACTATAATTGGCTCATAGACAAATTCAGGCGATCGCTGCAAAGCTAAATTAGTTGCTTCCATCACAGAAATTGTTTCAGATATTACAAATTGCTCTTCGATTTTAAAAATGTTGAGGAAGGTTGCAATGGGGCGATTTAAAAATAATTCTAAACTAAAAGGACGGCTCATATGTTCAAAAAACCTACGCCGTGAAATCATCCCAACATATTGACGATTATTAGTGATAACCACTCCTGGTAGTAAAGGCTCATCTTTAAATGGTTTCACTAAGTCACTGCCGAAAAAATTCAGTTCAACTTCTACTTCCCACAAAGGCAACTCTTGCAAAGTTGAGTCTATCTTCAACTTTAACTCATCAGCATGTTTCAGCATATCTTTACTCGGTAGAAATTCAAGTTTTTCAGATACCGTCGAATGGTGCAAACAGCAGTTTGCAAATATTTAGTGCTGAATAATCAAGAAGTTTTTCAATCTCACTGAAATACCATTGCAATACTAGGTTTCATATGCAATATATTTACCAGATAATTACTTAAAGCAAGTAGATTAGAGTGTAATTAAATACACAAATACTTAAAATTTTTTAAAAGCTTGTTAGAATTTTGGTAGCTTTTTTTCAACAATAGTAGTACTACCCTGGTACTTTTTGAATAGTATTATAGATCGCAGCAAAAATTAAGTAGGAAAACAAAAATTTTATATTCTTAAGTAAATTTTCTCGCTTTTACTCGTTTATAGCCGCCAAAATCCTAAGTTTCTGAAAGCAGTTCCCACAATTCATAATAAATATAGCTCTTAACTACTTATAGTCACGCAATTATCATGCTATTAACATATTTAGACAGTAACAGTTGGCTAGTTGAAATCGCAGACAAACGGATACTCATTGATCCTTGGCTGGTAGATAAGTTGAGTTTTGGCAATCAAGATTGGTTTTTTAAAGGTTATCGAACTCAAGATCGTCCTATCCCAGAAAATATTGACTTAATTTTGCTGTCTCAGGGGCTAGAAGATCATGCCCATCCACCAACACTCAAGCAACTTGACCATAATATTCCAGTGGTAGCTTCTCCTAATGCTGCTAAAGTTGTACAGCAGCTAGGTTACACCCAAATAACAGTGCTTGCTCATGGTGACACCTTTACTTTAGATACAAGTTTAGAAATCAAGGCAGTTCCTGGTTCACCCATCGGCCCAACTTTGGTAGAAAATGGTTACATCCTCAAAGAATTGTCAAGCAACTTGACTATTTACTACGAACCACACGGATATCATTCTCCGTCGCTACAAGCAGCAGCCCCCATTGATGTTGTCATTGCTCCGATTGTTGACTTGAATTTGCCCATATTTGGATCATTTATCAGGGGTGGTAAAAATGCTCTCGAATTAGCTCAATGGTTGCAACCCCAAGTTATGCTACCCACAGCAGCAGGAGGTGATGTGACGTTTGTAGGATTTTTGGCAAATTTCTTGCAAACCAAGGGAAGCATTGAGGAATTTCGGGCGTTATTGGCGAAAAATAATCCTTCTACCCAGGTGATAGAACCTAAGTCAGGCGATCGCATTGAATTGCAATTACAGAAAAAGGGTGCAGGGGTGTAATTCATGGCATTATATTTAGACTCGGCGATCGCATCGGAAGCGGAAATAGCCAAGCGCATGGGTTGGGTGAAGGGTATCACCACAAATCCCACACTCTTAGCCCAAAGTGATACCCCACCAGAGAAAACGCTGAAAAAATTAGTAACCTTGACAAACGGGCCGCTTTACTATCAATTAACAGCCTCTAATTTTCATGGGATGGTACAAGAGGGAAAAAAGGCTTTTGAGATTATTGGTGAACAGACAATACTGAAAATACCAGCCACCCCATTAGGATTTGAGGTAGTAGCTCAATTATCACCCCAGATTACCTGTTCAGTTACAGCAATTTATAGTGCTTCCCAAGCAGCAGTAGCAAAAGAAGCGGGTGCAAAAATTGCGATCGCTTACGTCAACCGTGCTACTCGTTTGTTGGGTGATGGTATTGCTTTAGTGCGAGATATGGCAAGTATCCTTGCTGATAGTAACGTTGAGATTTTAGCTGCTAGCATCAAATCACCCCAAGAAGCAACTGCTTCTTTACAAGCTGGAGCGCACCATCTGACTTTACCATTGGCAATGTTGCAAGCTATGGCAACTCATGAGTTATCACACACAACAGTAGAAGAGTTTGCTCAAAATGGAATTGGACTAATATAGTTGAGTTTGGGCGTTGCTAAATAAGGGGATAAATGACGCTGACGCGGTGACGCAGTGATTATTTTTGATGCAAATTTCAAAATCATCCCGCAATTATGCAACGCCCACTTTTCAAGCTTTAAGGTTCAGCATCCGAGTTCAGAACATGAAATTTCTCACCTGAAACTAGAAAGTCCCCCTTCCCTTCACACTTCTTTATCTGTGATCCCTAGTCCCAGCAATTGCCGTAACCTGGATATTTGAGAGTAGAAACACAGGTTAGAATTCATGGCTTATTCTTGGTTTAAAGCATTTCATATTATTGGCGTTGTCGTTTGGTTTGCGGGACTGTTTTACTTAGTGCGTCTTTTCATCTATCACATCGAAGCTGAACAAGAACCAGAACCAGCAAAGACGATACTAAAAAATCAGTATCAAATCATGGAAAAGCGCCTCTACAACATCATCACCACTCCCGGAATGCTGGTGACGGTGGCTTGTGCGGTTGGTTTACTGGTGACGCAACCAGAGTTTTTAAAACAAACTTGGTTGCACTATAAACTCGGATTTGTGGCACTTTTATTTGTTTATCATCATTATTGCGCTCGTTTGATGAAACAGTTGGCAGAAAATAGATGTAAATGGACAAGCAAACAGATGCGAGCAATGAATGAAGCACCAACTGTCTTGCTAGTGGTGATTGTGATGTTGGTTGTCTTTAAGAATAGTTTGCCCACAGACTTGACTGCTTGGGTAATTTTTGGCTTAGTACTTCTGATGGCGGTGACAATCCAACTTTACGCTAGAAAGCGCAGACTTGATAAAGAAAAGCAACTTGCAGAAATGACACAGATTCCTCAGCAACAAGCTTAATGGAATTGTATAAATCTATGATTTGACTTGGTGTCTTCGTGTCTTGGTGGTGAATAAAAATTTGTTTTTGAACCACAAAGACACTAAGACACAAAGAAAAACTGATTACAAGATCAAAAATGCTAAATCAATCATTATTTATCAATAGAATTGCTATACTGGCTACGAAGCATCAAAAAGAAAAAGTAATTGCTCCCATTTTAGAAGCAGAATTAGGAATAAAAATTATAGTTCCTGATGATTTTGATACTGATGTTTTCGGTACATTTACTAGAGAAGTAAAGCGTCCAGGGAATCAAATTGAAGCTGCAAGGTTGAAGGCGAAAAAAGTTTTAGAACTAACTGGTGAAAAGTTAGCGATCGCCAGTGAAGGTAGTTTTGGCCCTCATCCTGAAATTCCTTTTATTTCTAGTAATCGAGAAGTTCTAATTTTATTAGATAAAACACATGATTTAGAAATTATTGGTGAAGAATTATCTACCAAAACTAACCATAATCATCTCGTTGTGGAAAGTGTTGAGCAAGCCTTACAATTTGCTCAAAAAGTAGGTTTTCCTGAACATGGTCTAGTAGTCATGTTTGATGAATCACCAAAAGATAGCAGTGAAGTAATTAAAGGAATTATTTCAGAAGTAAATCTCATAGAAGCTGTAAATTTTGTCCTGAAAAATTCACCAACAGGCAAAGCACATATAGAAACAGATATGCGGGCAATGTATAACCCAACACGCATGAAAAATATTGAACAAGCCACGCATAATTTATTAAAAAAAATTAATAACTGTTGTCCAAAATGTTCTACCCCCGGCTTTGAAATCAACAAAAGAATTAGGGGCTTACCTTGTGCATTGTGCTATCTGCCAACTTCCTTGACTCGCGCTGTTATATATGAATGTCAAAAATGTGGTTTTACTCAAGAAGAATTATTTCCAAATGGAAATCAATACGCCGAGCCAGTAAATTGTAATTATTGCAATCCGTAAATGATTTAGAAATGGTATTAGCACACAATCCTTTGTAGAGACGGACTTGTGTTGTGAATGAATGGACTTGTGTTGTGAACTAATGCCAAGGTGAAGACGCGATGAATCGCGTCTTGTATTTATCCGTTTTGTGCTACAAAATCAATATCTTCGACTCTGATATCCTAGATAGTACTTAATAGTTGTGCTACTGCTATGGAGCTAGGGAGAGAAAATGACTAGTTTTGGGAGTAGTCCTTTGACTCAGTTTTTGGGTATGGCGATCGCAATCACACATATTTTCTCTGCAAACTATGCAGTTGCTCAAATTAGTGGCGATCGCACTTTACCGAATAACTCCAATGTCACCCAAGAAAATAACACCTTCAACATCACAGGTGGAACCCAAGCGGGTAGCAACTTATTCCATAGCTTTCAAGAATTTTCTCTTCCTACTGGTGACACCGCTTTCTTCAACAATGCTACAAATATTCAAAATATCCTGACACGAGTCACAGGTAGTTCAATTTCTAATATTGATGGTTTAATCAGAGCTAACGGTACAGCAAACTTGTTTCTGATTAATCCCCATGGCATTATTTTTGGTCAAAATGCACGGTTAAATATTGGTGGCTCGTTTTTAGCAACTACAGCCAGTAGCTTTAAATTTGCTGATGGTCAAGAATTTAGTGCGATACCAAATAACACAGCTACAACTTTACTAACCGTCAGTGTACCGATTGGTTTGCAATACGGCAACAATACCGGAAATATTCAAGTACAAAGTTCTCAACTACAGGTTAATCCCGGCAAAACTCTAGCACTTATCGGTGGCAATTTACAGCTCAATGGAGGGCAAATACTAGCCCCTGGTGGTCGAATTGAATTAGCAGGAATTGCAGAAAATAATAGTATTGGACTCAATGCTAATGGTTCATTTCTGAGTTTGAGTTTGCCTAATGACGGGCAAAGAAAAGATGTATATCTAGACAACGCTGCCCAAGTTAGTGTTCTCGCTGGTGGTGGTGGTAGCATTGCGATCAATGCCCGTAACTTGAATCTGTCGGGTGCAAGTACGGTACAAGCGGGGATAGGATCAGGAAAAGGTTCTGTTGATGCAAAGGCGCTGGATATTGATATTAATGCCACAGAGGCAATTAATGTTGTTGATGCAAGTATTATTTCTAATACAGTGCAGACAAAAGCTGTAGGCGATAGTGGCAATATTAATATCACTACTGGGTCGCTGGCTTTGACAAGTAACGGTCAACTGAGAACCACAACTTCTGGACAGGGAAATGCAGGCGACATTAATATATTTGCCCGTGATACGCTTCTTTTTGACCGAATGCGTAGTGATTCCTCCACTGGCACATACACCACTGTAGATTCACAAGCCGTGGGTAATGGTGGTGACATAAATATTACAACCGGGTCACTTTTTGTCAAGAATGCTGCTGCAATTCTGGCTAGAACAGAGGGACAAGGAAATGCAGGCAATATCAATATAGTTGCTCGTGATACAGTTTCCTTTGATGGCGTCAGTTTTAATCTAGCAAACATTAGCGGGGCTGCTAGTTCTGTTGGCTCAACAACCGTATCAAATGCTATAGGCAACGGTAGCACGATCACCATCACAACTGGCTCACTGTTTGTGACAAATGGCGCTCGATTGATTGCCAATACTTTTGGACGCGGTAACGCAGGTAATATAAATATACAGGCTCGCGATCGCGTTGTTTTTGATGGTTTTGGTCTAAATGGCTACTCTAGTGGCGCGGTCAGCAGTACGGAAAATACAGGTGTTGGGAAAGGTGGCAATATTCACATTAATACTAGATCACTAAGTATCACAAATGGTGCTGTCGTGGGTGCAAGGACTCGTGGCAAAGGAGATGGGGGTAGTATTATCCTTAATGCCAAAACTTTAGAAGCTACTAACGGTGGACAAGTTTTCACTACTAGTTTTAGCAGTGGCAAAGCAGGTAGTATTACTCTCAATATCACTGATAGTGCTACTCTTGCTGGTACAGACCCCACCTATTTTGCTCGACTTAGCCAATACACTCCAGTTATAGTTCCGAATGTCAGCTCTAGTAGTGGACTGTTTGCTAATACTTCTAATACTTCCACAGGTCAGGGAGGAGAGTTAATAATTAATACTGGCAAGTTAAATATTCGCGATCAGGCGCAGGTAACAGTTAGTAGTGCTGGTTCGGGAGTTGCAGGTTCCTTAAAAGTCGATGCTGACTCAATTCGTCTTTTGAACCAAGGTAAAATTAGTGCAGATACTAGAGGCGGTGCAGGTAATATTAGGCTGCGATCGCACGACCTGATCTTAGGTAAGAATAGCAGCATTACTACTAATGCCACAGGTAGCAACACTATCGGTGGCAACATCAATATTGATACTGATGTTCTCGCTGCTTTTGCCAACAGCGACATCAGTGCTAACTCTGTTAACTTTTTGGGAGGCAGGGTAATAATCAATACTCAAGGCGTTTTTGGTATCCAGTTCCGACCCTCACCAACCCCAGACAGCGACATCACCGCCACAGGTGCTAGTCCAGCGCTCAGTGGTACGGTGCAAATTAATACACCTGATGTTGACCCCAGTCAGGGATTAGAACAGCTGCGCGTCAATCTCATTGATGCTTCACAACAAATTGCTACTGGTTGCAAAAGAGATGACAAGAAAATGAGGGGATCATTTATCGTTACAGGACGTGGAGGTCTACCATCTAGTCCCACAGAACCGTTAATTACTGATGAAGTCCTGAGTAATTGGATATTACTTCCTGAAGCAAATCAAAACCAACCCAAAAGCAGACTTGAGGAACAACAAAGCCAAGAAGCCAACTCTATAAATCCCCCGACTCAGATTGTGGAAGCTCAAGGTTGGGTAATAAATCCCCATGGTGAAGTGGTATTAGTAGCGACTACACCGACTGTGACTCCTCACAGTTCCTCGTTCACTCCTGTATCTTGTACTAACCTGAGTTCGACACCACTTCTTTTAATGGACTGGACGTAGAAACCAGTCCATTAAAAGAAGTAAGGGCTGGTAGTTCATAAGAGCTTATGGGAATGAGCCAAAAATTCCCATTAAAAAAGGGCTTTCAAGCTCTGAAATATTTATATTTATTCAAAGGCGGCACCCGGATTTGAACCGGGGGATGGAGGTTTTGCAGACCTCTGCCTTACCACTTGGCTATGCCGCCACATTCACAGGTTTCCATCATACCAAAATTTAATAGAGAATAGCACCCCCAAAACCATAAATTTTTTGGGGATGAGTAGAAACCTAAATTTTTACTTCATCAGCGAAACTTTGCCAGCGAACAAAGTAAAATGGGCCAGCGACAGATCCCCAGATATGTTCATCAGTTTCTGGATCACGTCCCCGATCAAGGCTAATAAATTTTTCTTCGTTAATCTCAAACTCACTGTCAAGGTAGGTTTTGTGACCTTTACGAAAAACAATACAGGCTTTTCCTGGCTCTACCCTGCCTTTGAAGCCATTGCCAGTCCACTCTACAATCATGTTGCAGCCTGGTAATTTTTCCAAATCATCGACGCTTAGTGTTTTCAGACGTTCGATATTACGAGATGCACCGTAGAATCTTTCTTCTTCCTTAACGGTGTAGTTTTCGATCAGAATGTGATTCTCTGCACTCAGCAACTTTAATACCCGCATCCGATAGGGATCATTGAGCATGTAATCGTAAGCTTGCTCCACAAAAAAACTTACCCCCGATAGTAACTCTAAGGGAAGGGGACGCATACACACGCGGATATGAGCGTAAAAAGGTGGATTTTCAAAAGCTTGTTCTTGATTGCTAAAGTCTGCTGCCATTAACCGGGCTAAGGTACTAATATCTGTAGAGCTAGTCATTACAAAAAAACACTAGTTGTTTAAAATTTATCTGCGAGTATTTTAAAACTTTGAGTACGCTTTCCCATATCTTGCTTGAAGCTGATTGTGTCAGCTACCAAAGCTATAGCAATCCGTGTAGGAGTTAATTGTTTCGGTGTTACTCAGTTGTACCAAGCTGTTGGAGAAAATTAATGTTCAATTCTAGTTTTTCTCCTAACCATAGAGCATGGTTTGTATGGTCTTTCACATCATCTCCCGTTTCAGGATGAACAAGAATATCCAATACCTCACGATTGAGCATTAACCAGGGAACAACTTTGCTAAACTGATCTGGAGAGAATGCAACTTGATACATCGATTTTGGATGTGGGCCAATAGGCTTATCGTGCCAACGTCCAAGCAGCACATCAAAATTACTCAATCCTTCGCGTACACGTGCAGCCACTTCACGAGTTGCGGTATCGAAGTAAACATGAGCGTGAAAACCAGTGATTTGAACACTATCTTCTTGCATCATTTTTAGTCCACTTATACTAATTTTGGATGACTTTTTACTTTTTAAAAGCGTTCTTTCTGGTGATCGCACTGTTGCAGGAAAACTTTGCGATTTACTAACATTCATAATACCGAAGTTTTATTTTCCGTCGTCTGAATAAATGGCTCAAACTCTCTTTGCGGAGTCCATTGGATCGCTCCATCTTTTCCTGTAAAGTATAGTTTGGTTTGACCTTGGCTAATTTCTGACACAGCTTTTTGATCAATAGTCGCGCTAGTGGCGATCGCTACTTGTGGTTGCAATGTCGCCACAAGTTCTTTTAAAGATTCGCCAGAACACCACAAAACTTGTGGACGAGGTATTCCTCCTGTTTGCACTAATTGACGTACTTCTGTAGATTTAAAATCACCTACAATTAACCAAGATTTACCTTGAATTTGCATTTGTAAAATAGGTGATTCTTGATTAATTAATTGAGCAACAATGACATCAGTAGTAACTGTTTGACCTACAGGTAAAGCTTGGTAAACTCCCTTTTGCTTTTGTAGTTCTTGTTGAATTACCTGACTAATGAGAAGATTTTCGGAGGTGGGAGCATAATCATAGAAAAATTTGATTGGTAGAGTTTGCATCACTTCTAACCAACTATTGCTATTACCTTTATTTTGAAAACCTGATGCGATCGCCCAATCAATTTTATTCACTCCCTGTTGTTGCAAAAAAGGTAATATTGTAAATCTTCCCGTTCCTTCATCACCACTATTAATTAGTGTCACTTTACCTTGATTCTGCATAACAATCACGGGTTGATCATCGGCGGCTAAAACCGTAATCCGAAATAATGTGTTAGCAGAATACCAAACCGGAATCAATACCAAACCAAAAGCCATAAAAAAGGCAAACCACCACCGTTTTTGCCACCAATTTATTAACCAAACTAATATTATTAGTCCATAAATAGCAAATAGTTGCCAAATGCCAATTTTACCAACAGCATAAGAATTTCCGGGAAGATGGCTAAAAAATTCTACTAACTTGATTAACCAATCACTAGGGTAATTTAAGACTCCAGCTACAGTACTACCAGCATCGGGAACAATTAACGCAACAACTGCACTAATAATTCCACCTATACTAATAACTGAAATTAAAGGTGTACTAATAATATTTATTAAAATACTATAAGTTGGTACAACTCCAAATACAAAAAGTTGGAGTGGTAAAGTCCAAATCATCGCAGCTAGAGGAACAGCAATTAAAGAAGCGATCGCAGGTGGTAGCCATTCCAAACGTTGAGTCAATGGTGGAACTGTAACTATTAATCCCAGTGTGGCTAAAAAACTCAACTGAAATCCTAAATCCCAAATCCACAAAGGATTAAATAATAATAATATAGTTGCTGCAAGTAGTAATGACCCCAGTTGTTTGACTTGGCGCTTTAACCCCAAAGCAATTAAAGCCGCAAATCCCATAATTACAGCCCTTAACACCGCAGGTTGGAAGCCTGTTAAACAGAGAAAAATAAGTAAAGCTAAACTACCAAGGGTAATTTGCGTTGATGTCTTAAAGCCTTTTGTTAACCCCAGTATTACACCCAAAATCAACGAAGTTTGGAATCCAGATGCTGCTAAAGCATGAGCTAAACCAGCTTGGACAAAAGTATCACGAATATCGTAAGGTAAATCAACAGCTTTGCTACCTAACACCATTGCACTCACAAGTGGCCCTGCTGGGATACCTAATAATTTAACTTGCGATCGCACAATCCGTTCTCTAATTTGCCACCATCCCCATGAAGGTTGTTCTTCATCCAACACATTTACTAATCGCCCCACCAAACCGGCAAATACACCTTCCTGTTGCAAGTATTTCTGAAAATCAAAAGCGCCAGGGTTAAATGGTGGTTTTGGTTTATATAAAATCCCAGTAATCGCTACTTCCTGACCAGGGTACAATCCAGTAGCCTGAAGTATAGGCACTGTGACATACAACTTACCCGTCACACCTTTACCTAAACCTACTGGACCCTGATCATTTTTAACTTCATCTAGCTTAGTTGCTTCTAACCAGAACTGTCCCTTTTGGCTACGAGTTAGCCGTGGTGTACTGATCACCTCACCCCGCACAATTAGAAGTTGTTCTTGATTACTATTTTCTGGCGGGACAAATTTACTAATATCGTTTACCCCTGCTTGGGGAACACGCAATGGAAAATATAAAGTTGCTAGTAGTCCTACTACCCCAGCAATTAACCATACTCTGAAGTGGGGGATATTAGATAACTGTGGTGCTGTCTTGCTTTTTGCCAAAACTTTTTGTAGGGTTAAGCGTCGTCTTTGCAAAAAAACTGCTATTACCACACTCAGAAGCAGTATCCAAATTCCACCCCAAGGAATTGCTGTAAACAACAACCCAAGAATATAGCTAAGACAAATAATTACACCACTGGTCTGAATCATGAGACTGTTTGTAAAAAAATTAGCGCCTCACGCCTGGAATTAAACTAAGTATAAATGTAAAAAAGTCCACATGAGTGGACTTGAAATGCTTGATGGCGATCGCCCTTGCTTGATTCTACTCAACATCTGAGCAATTTCGTTTGCTTTTCACTTGATAAGTAACTTGCAGTAATCCAGAGTTATAGTTTTTCACATCTTGTAACTCCAGTGCAGTCTCTATACTTGGATCTTTCACAATCAGGGGAATACCGTCCCCAAGAATAATTGGGTGAATTGATAGAATTAGCTCATCAACAAAACCATGTTTCATAAAATCATGAATAGTCTTGCTTCCTCCCACTAGCCATATATCACCACCAACAGATTGACGTAGTGTACTGATGAATTCCTGTAAATGACCTCCCACAAATTGTACGTTCTCATCGGTTTGACCAGATAAGCTTGTAGATAAAACAATACCTTGCTTATCTTTGTAAGGGTATTCACCAAAACTAAGTATTTGCTGATACGTTTTCTTACCCATAATCACCGTATTGATTTGGGTAAGAAACTCAGCGTAACCATAGTCTTGATCAGTAAATAGCCAATCCACATCACCTGACGTTCTCGCGATATATCCATCAAGACTGGAAGCAATATACAACCGTATTTTTCGCATGAATTTTAGAAAGACATACCCAAATTCAATCCCAGTACAACGTGAACAAGCATCAGACACAGCGCAGTACTACCCAAGTATGCATGAAGTGCGCGTAAACTAGATTTATCGCCACCGAATTTACTTAAAGAAATTACACCGTTGATCCCCAATAATAGAAGCAAAATTGAGCCACTCCAAAAATGAGGACTTTCAAAAATTGAGTGGTGCTGCATTACTAGGGATAATATTCCCCCCGTGTAACCCAGCGCCATAAATAAAAACATCCACGGTGCAAGTTTGCGATGATCAATGCGACTTTTAGACGCAACTTCTTTATCTTCAGCAAGTCGTCCTCGCCAACCAGTGAAGCCAACAAAACTACCCATAATAAAAATGACAATCCCCATCATCGCTGGATGTCCCCAATGTACAATCGGTTCGGGAACTCCTAAAGAACGGAACCAAGCCGCTATAGGTTCTAAAATCTCAGTCAAATTCAACATTTATATTTCACAGCCTTCTCATAGCGAAATGGTACTACAAGTTACTTTGCCAAAAAATACCACTCAAACATCTGCCTTTTTCAACAGTGGAAAACCTAATTTTTCTCGCTGTTCCACATACAGTTGTGCTACCTTACGTGCCAAATGTCGAATTCTGCCAATATAGCGAGTCCGTTCCGTAACTGAAATTACACCTCTTGCATCCAATAGATTAAAGGTGTGCGAACACTTCATCACATAATCCAAACTGGGTAAAACCAATCCTTTCTCTGTTAATTGTTGCGCCTCTTGCTCATACATATTAAATAGAGTCAGCAGCATTTCTGGATTAGAGGCTTCAAAGTTATAAACGCACTGTTCTATCTCACCTTGGAGATGAACATCACCATAGGTAATGTCGTCTGTCCAATGGATTTTAACCATAGCTTCTACTCTTTGGAGGTACATCGCTAAACGTTCCAATCCATAAGTAATCTCAATCGAGACTGGACGACAATCGATTCCCCCACATTGTTGGAAGTATGTAAACTGAGTGATTTCCATCCCATCTAACCACACTTCCCAACCAGTACCCCAAGCACCTACGGTTGCATCCTCCCAATTATCTTCCACAAACCTAATATCATGGTCTTCCGGGCGGATACCCAAAGCCCTTAAAGAATCTAGATAAATTTCTTGAATGTTATCGGGGGAGGGTTTAATCAGTACTTGGTACTGATAATAGTGTTGAAATCGATTTGGATTTTCACCATATCGCCCATCAGTAGGACGGCGACAGGGTTCAACGTAAGCCACAGCCCAAGGTTCTGGTCCTAGCGCTCTTAAAAATGTATGAGGGTTTTTGGTTCCCGCGCCCTTCTCAATATCATATGGTTGAGCAATCAAACATCCGCGTTGACCGTCACCTCTTTCTGAAAGAGACTCGCTCCAAAACTTATGCAAAACCTGTATTACAGACTGAAAATTCACAACAATCCTTCCGTAAAGTCAACATAGCCTAACCCATTGTTGCTTAAAGTCGTTATTCCAAGCAGCTTTTAAGTCCTAAAAACATGAAGAAAAAATTTTTTTCCAAAGTAGTTGACAAAGAAGAGGAGGGTAGCTACTATAGGAAAGTGCCAAACGAGCAAAGCGCTGCAAAGCGAGGCTTCGAGGGCATCCGAACCATGAAAACTGTATAGTTTGAAAGCATTATACACGA
>NZ_JBHFLM010000073.1:0-68272 GCF_041928655.1 Pelatocladus sp. BLCC-F211
AAAGAGGAGTTTTTCAAAAAGGACATTATGTAGGTTGGGTGGAACGGAGTGTAACCCAACATTAACCAGACTATAATGTTGGGTTTCGCTGTCGCTACACCCAACCTATAAAACTACAGTTCTCAAAGTAGACTTGGTTTAAGAATAGTGCAAGTAATCAGTTAGTGAATTTGTGTGGGGTGGTATGTTAGTGAACTACATTGTATTGCAAATGAGGATGTAATTATGAGTGGATTAAAAATTGATAATCTAAGTTTTTGTGAAATAGAGCTTTATAATGATCTGCAAATTCAGGGTGGTTTATTCCCAAATCATGTTTTTCAAGACATATCAGATATTTTTCGAGATGATTTAGCTGAGTTTGATAAGCATCCAGGAGAATATTCTTTGGAAAAGGAGACAACAGATAAATTCGGAATCAAGCATAAAATTTCAGCAAAGAAAACTGAAAATAGTAAAGTTATAACTAGGACATCAAAAGGTACTAAAGATGGTATAAATTATGCTGGAAGTTTATCAGCAATATCAGTAATTTAATTAATTAGTACCTAAACGTGAAACAATTTGTTTGTAGTCAGATAGTTAATTTAGTATAGGCATAGCAAATCTTTGTTATGCCTATATTTAATTCTCATAAATATTTCGTTTAAGCTGTTAAATATATTATTTAATATTAAAATCAAATCCCTTGTTTTAGAAAAGTTTTTGAAAAACAAGGGATATACAAAAATATTAGATGGTTTAAATTATAATTACAAACAATCAATTTTCTTTCTAATATTTTTTATGGCTAATGCCAAAATTAAAAGTGAAACTTGTAGAATTGGATAAACCATCCTTATCATAACCTATGCTCACTCTTAATTAATTTTGCAAAATTAGCTGTTAAATGTCTTCCATGATTGAGTCTTGTAAAGTTTTTACTGAAGGTGACATTTCCATTAGCTTTTCATCAGCTTTTTTTAATCCAGATGTATCATCAGGATTGGAATTAGTGTAAGTATAAAATGATGAAGCACCACCAATTATCGTGTTTGGGGTTTCTACTAATTCATCAAATTTTAAATCAGCAATAATCATGTTATTTGTCCAACAAGAATTATTTAAGTTTTTTGCTGCTCTCATACTAACAAATAACCGAGTGTATTTGATTTATTATTTAAAAAATAAATCAAATAATCGCCCAAATATGTGTTTTTAATTTATGAACATTTGGAAAATAAATATGTCTTTTAAAATGTTTAAAATGAATCTTAGAACAACCATATGAGAGCATGTTTGAAAACTATAGGCGATCGCTCTGGATAAGCTAATTCCTGAAAAAATTTGGGTATGCTTATACTTATCTATAGGGATTAAATGCCTTTCACAACTACCAGCACCTGACGTGACATCCCATCGCGAGTTTTGGGGGTGACTGAGTTGCTTATGGCGTTAGGTTCGTTCTTGATTTAATTTAGGTCTTAAAAAAGTACCTCTGTGCGACTCACTAAAAAGATAGTTACCATTTAAAGTAATCAGCTACAGAACATCCAAACAGTAAAAGTGCCGTATTTAATCTACGCCCCTGAAACACCAAATGAGAGAGTTTATGAGTTGAAACAAGGATTTAACACCCTTGGTCGTAAAATCGACAATACTATTGTTTTGCTGGAAGAAACCGTATCTCGTTACCACGCGCAGATTCACGTCGCCCCCAATGGAGTGACGATTAAAGATTGTGGTAGTAGCAATCATACTTTTGTCAATCAAGTCAAAGTCACCGTCTCTCAACTTCGTGACGGCGATGCGATCGCTTGTGGTCAACTTCAGTTAAAATTCGTTCATTCCTTGAAAAAATCCCAGTCCCAACCGATCAGAGATCATCAAGAATCATTAAGCGATCATTTTAAACAAATTCCTCTCCCCCAAAGTGACTCGCAACTTCAGGATTTGGTCGCCCAGAAGCCAAGCGAAGACTCTATTATCAAATTAAAGTCTCGCGATCGCGAACAACAAACAGTCAACAAACTCAAAATTCTCTTAGAAGTCAGCAAACAACTTTGTTCACCTGACGAACCCGATCAACTTCTCCACAAGATTCTCGATTTAGTGTTTCAAATTATGAGAATCGATCACGCGGCGATTCTCTTAGTCGATGAACAGTCTCAACAACTCGAACTAAAAGCCAGCAAGTTACGAGAGGATCTTGCTGGCTATCAACAGCTTTACAGTAGCAAAATCGTCAATCTCGCTTATGAAAGCGGGGATGCAATTATCACTCAGGATGCTAAACGCGATCAGCGATTTAATGATTCTTTCTCAATTGTCCGAGAAGCAATTCAAAATTGCATGTGCGTACCTCTCAAAACTTATACGCAAGTGATCGGGGTGTTATACGTCGATAATTTATCTCCTCTGATCAGTTATACTGACGAAGATTTAGAGTTTTTGAGTGCTTTAGCAAACCAAGCAGCAGCAGCTATTCACATGTCTCGCGAGTTTTACAAACGCGAACAGAAGCTCAAACAAGAAGTATTAGATTTAAAAATTCAAATTGACCTGGCAAAAAAAGAAAGCGATGTTGCTGAGATTGTGAACCTTGATTATTTTCAAAAGTTGCAGCAATACGCAGAGCAGTTTAGAAACAAAGATAATCTTACTTGAAAAATTTCACTGAACAAGGCAAAAGAAAGACAAAATTTAAGAAAGTTCGTAGTAAGCACTTTAGTGCTTAAAAATTCAGGACTAAAGTGCTTACTACGAACTCTTCATTCAAACTTGACAAATTATTAGTCTCTAGCCCCAACTCTGCGTTCGATCGCAGTTGAGAGACTGTTAATATTAACATTTAACAGTGGTACTTCTTGCCGACATGTTTGACAAAACCAGTAGAATTCACCATGACGGACATGACGCAAGAGGGAATCTCCACAACATGGACATATGTTGCTTCTCATGCTCATACTAATGTCCTCCTTTAAAAAAATTATTGATTAAGATCCGCCAAGAAAAAATTATTTAAAACAGGATTTTTGCAGAATGAATTCGCCCATTTAAATTTGCGCGATTTTTGATCACTTGTTCATAAACCGCCTCGTACCCATTGACCATTTGGATAACGCTAAATCTGTTTTCTACGTATTCTCTGCATCGATGACGATTGAGTTCCAATGCTTTCGGAATCATCGCCGCCATTTCGTCAACATTTTGACAGATAAAACCAGTGACACCGTGATTAATAACTTCAGGTACAGAACCCAAACTCATCGCAATGACTGGCGTACCAGTGGCCATAGATTCAATCATTACCAAACCAAAAGGTTCTGGCCAAGTTATAGGAAATAAAGTAATAGCAGCATTCCCAAAAAGTGCTGCTTTCTCAGCGTGATTTATTTCTCCAAAAAACTGAATTTGCTGACCATCAATTTGAGGAGCAATTTCTTTTTCAAAAAATTCTGAATCTACGACATCTACTTTTCCAGCCATTTTCAAGCGCCAACCTGTTTTTTTGGCGATCGCGATCGCATGGTGTGGTCCCTTTTCTGGTGAAAAGCGTCCTAAGAATGCCAAATATGGTGGTTCTTGGGGTTTCTCTACAAAAAGATAATCGTTTGGGTTAATTCCGTTGTAAACTGTGCTAACGTAATTCAGGTTTATCTGTCTCTGCGCGTCGCTAATACTGATGTATGGTTGCTTTTGATGATGGTTGTAGACGTTGCAATTATCTTCAGTAAAATTGCCATGCAGAGTATGTACTGTAGGTGTTGACACCAAACTGGCCAAAGGTAAAGCCGAAACCCCTACATGAGAATGGATTAAATCGAATTCCGCCGCCTGTTGATAAACTTGGCTGAGTTCCAGCATCTCGTATGCTGTGTACTCTTTGACATTAGGGTCTAAACGCAATGCACGCGGATAAACTGCTTCTAACTTAGCCAAAGTTTGTGAATCTCCAGAAGCAAACAGTGTTACCTCATGACCACGACGAACTAATTCATCGGTCAGGCGACTCACTACCAGTTCAATTCCTCCGTAGGTTGGAGGCGGAACTCGTTCCCATAAAGGGGCTACTTGAGCGATCTTCATATATTGTTTTGGTTCAGCAGGTGATACAGTCCTCTATCAACAATTATCAATTATCAGTTATCAGTTATCAGTTGTTAATTTTACAGCTTGGATAATCATCCCTCCAGATTTAGTATTAGGAGTAGCTGAGTATTTATTAAGTTGACAACTGGTTACTGCTTATTGATTTCATAAGACTTATACCAATTCTGTATGAAGCTGCGCTAAATTTTCTTGACTTCTTCTTTCTTTGTGTTCTTTGTGTTCTTTGTGTTCTTTGTGTTCTTTGTGTTCTTTGTGTTCTACCCTGCGGGTAGACACGGAGTGGCTTCCGTAGGTAGCCGAGTAAAGCGCGTCTATCTGGTTCGTTCCTTATACAATTAGGCGCATCTTCATACAGAATTGGTATTACATACGTCGATCAAGCATTTGTACTTAACTATTTGACTTTAACATTAACCTAAATGACTCCCAAGAGTGCAATATTAGTTAACCTAACTTTGCAATTGCCTTGTAGTGCAGCAAGACAGAAAAAAGAAAATCAAAAGCTCAAACAAGAAACTTTTTATATATTCTTAATATTCTGATGATGCTTACCACAATCTAGTAGGTATTGCAGATCATCAGCACAAGCAATCAGGTAACTATACTAAATCAATTTAAAACCAGCAATATTTTAGTTGCATCTATCTTGGGGATCATAGATAATAAAAGATTTTGTAAGGAAAAATACTAAATTTTGTTAGAAGATCAATTTTGAGAAGTTGAGAAAGGAGAAGAAAGAATGGAAAATGAGGAATAGTAGTGCGAATAAGCTAACCATCAACAATTAATTATTAACTAATTACCCAGACTCTAACTATTGACTGTTAACTTTTAAATAATGAAAATTGCTACTTGGAATGTTAACTCTATTCGCACTCGTTTACAGCATGTTGTTGATTGGTTAATTCAAAATCCAATTGATGTGTTGTGCGTGCAAGAAACAAAAGTTATTGATGATAATTTTCCGCGATCGCCATTTGAAGAATTAGGCTATCATCTCTATTTTTCTGGTCAAAAATCTTACAATGGTGTTGCCATTCTCAGCCGACAACCTCTACAAAATGTCAGCACCAGTTTTACCGCAATCTTGCCAGAAATATCACCAGAATTTGACGAGCAAAAGCGAGTATTGACAGGTGTAATCAACGACATTAGAATTATTAATCTTTACGTACCCAATGGCTCCGCAGTTGGCAGCGAAAAGTACGAATATAAACTGCGTTGGTTGGCGATTCTACAAGAGTATTTACAAACTCTGCTAACATCAACCCCGGACATTTGTATGTGTGGTGACTTTAATATTGCCTTGGAAGATCAAGATATCCACGAAAAAGCGAATCCAGGAAATCACATAATGGCATCTGAAGGCGAACGCCAAGCACTGCGAGATATCTTAACACTGGGGTTTGCCGATGCTTTTCGCAAATTCACATCCGAAGGTGGACACTACACTTGGTGGGATTATCGCGCCGCATCATTCCGCCGCAATTTAGGTTGGCGAATTGACCATCATTATTTGACACCCAATTTGTACGAGCGTGCCAAAAGTTGCACCATTGATATTACTCCCCGCAAGTTAACCCAACCTAGCGACCATGCACCAGTAATTGTCGAATTTTGATATACGGGGATTTTCTTAGTGTCTTAGTGTCTTGGTGAGTCCACTTGCCGTCTTGGCGGTTCCCGTCACGTTCGCGTAGCGTCCCGGAGGGAACTTGGCAAGGTGGCGAACCCGTAGACACGAAGTGGCTTCTCGTAGAGTAGGGTGGTTAAATTTAAGATTTATTTTTTTACCACCAAGACACCAAGACACCAAGACACCAAAATTGTACCGACTTACTGAGATTCTAGTGTTGCTTTAATTAATCGAGACTGGTCTAAACCAATTTGATGCAATAGCAACCACGATTGAATCAAATCAGGGCCATGCATGTCTCCAGTTAAGGCTGCTCGCAGACTACGCATAATCAAACCTTTCTTAACATTTTGCTGTTTGACTACTTGCTTGATAATATCTTGGGCGCTGGCTTCGTTGAATTCCTGCTGGTTCTGTAATGCAGCGTTCACCGCCTCAATTGCAGCAGCAACACCTTCTTGTTTGAGTTGCACAGCAGCTTCTTCACTAAATTCCACTGCATCGGTAAAAAATAGTTTGCTCATGGCGACAGCATCCACAAGCCGAGTCAAACTAGGTTGAATTAAAACTACTAGTTGTTTTAACCAAGGACGTTCTTCTCGTCCTCCAGTCAATTTATACCCGGCTTCTTCCCAAAAAGGAATGAGTAAATCTGTCAGTTTATCTACTGGCATAGCGTGGATATACTGACTGTTGATCCAATCTAACTTTGCCCAGTCAAACTTTGCGCCTGCTTTATTCACACGCTCAAAGCTAAACTGTTGGGCTGCTTCTGGTAAAGTAAAAATTTCTTTTGTCGAGTCGGGAGCAGACCAACCCAACAATGTCATGTAATTGACCAAAGCTTCAGCAGTAAAGCCCATTTTTTGAAAGTCAGAAATAGAGGTAACGCCATCTCGTTTAGAAAGCTTGCGTCCTTCTTGATTGAGGATCAAGGGTGTGTGGGCAAACTCTGGGACTTTTGCTCCAAAGGCTTCATAGAGTAGGATTTGCTTGGCAGTATTGGCAATGTGGTCTTCTCCCCGGATGACATGGGTAATTTGCATATCTATGTCATCTACTACAACTGCAAAGTTATACAGAGGTTGACCAATACCATCAGCTGCGGCGCGAGCAATCACCATGTCACCGCCCAAATCACTACCGCGCCAAACCATTTGATCTCGGACTAAGTCATTCCAAACAATTTCTCGGTGGTCATCAATTTTGAAACGAATCACAAAGCTACGCCCTTCGGCTTTGTATGCGGCTTCTTGTTCTGGTGTCAAATTGCGATGACGATTATCATAACGAGGAGCCTCACCTCTAGCTTTTTGGCCTTCTCGTAATGCTTCTAGTTCCTCAGCAGTGGTGTAGCAGCGATAAGCTAGTCCTTGTTCTAGGAGACTTTGTACTGCTTGTTTATAAATATCTAGGCGTTGGGTTTGGAAGAAAGGCCCTTCATCCCAATTTAATCCCAGCCAGCGTAGTCCTTGGAGAATATTTTCTGTATATTCGGGACGCGATCGCTCTAAATCTGTATCTTCTATTCGTAAAATAAACTTGCCGTCGTGGTGACGGGCAAACAACCAGTTGAATACAGCCGTTCTCGCTGTACCAATATGTAAATTTCCAGTTGGACTAGGGGCAATACGTACTCTAACAGTCACAGCAAATTCGCAAATGATTGATTATCGCAAAGCATGATCATTGTAGGTTATTCTGGAAATAGTGTTATAAATTCCAAGAGTTTATATCATTTATATAAACTGAATAACACTATATCTAATCTAATATGTAAACTTTACTTTCTACGGGACTGACGGGGCTCGAACCCGCAACTTCCGCCGTGACAGGGCGGTGCTCTAACCAATTGAACTACAGTCCCTTGATTTGCAACTTTTTAATTATGCCTAACACCTTTAAAATTGTCAAGCTTTTTTGGAAAAGTTTCTTGACCGAAAGAAAAGCAGAGGATTTCAGTTTAGCCCACAATCCTTTGTACCAGACGCAAAATTACCCTGCGGGAACGCTAAAAGCGAACGCGTCTCTACAGACCAATTTTTTGTAGCAAAAATCCTTATACCATTTCTTTATGAGGCTGCGCGAAATTTGATTGACTTCTTCTTTCTTTGTGTTCTTTGCGCCCTACCCTGCGCTTCGACACTCCCTGTCTACTTGCAGAAGTCGCTAACGCGCCTACCGTAGATAGCCGAGTAAAGCGCGTCTATGTGGTTCGTTCCTTATATAACAATACGGTTCAGTTAAGAAGAAATGTAGGTTGGGTTGAGCGCAAGCGAAACCCAACAAAGCCTTGATAATGTTGGGTTACTCTGCGAGAAGCCGCGCAGGGCGCGTCTACGTTCCTCAACCCAACCTACGCTAGTTTTAGTTTTTAGCCTTAACTGAACCGTATTGCCTTATATAATTAGGCGCATCTTCATACAGAATTGGTATTAACACCAAGCGTATTGCTTTATAGCCTTGGAATTTCATTCCAAGGCGTACCGGAAAGACTGGTTAACTTTGTGTCACTACTTCTTGTTTATCCTTCGCCAAGAATTTCTCTAGTTCCGTCAATGCATCTGCATCTACTTTAGTTTGCATCGGACAGAATTTAGGCCCACACATCGAGCAAAACTCAGCAGTTTTATAAATATCTGCTGGTAAAGTTTCATCGTGATATTCCTTAGCTCTGTCGGGGTCAAGTGCTAATTCAAACTGACGATTCCAATCGAAGTTGTAACGGGCGCGGGAGAGTTCATCGTCTCTATCTCTTGCACCAGGACGGTGTCTGGCGATATCCGCCGCATGAGCTGCTATCTTGTAAGCAATTAATCCATTGCGTACATCTTCAGAATTTGGCAAACCTAAGTGTTCTTTAGGTGTAACATAGCACAACATAGCCGTGCCATACCAACCAGCCATGGCTGCACCAATCGCAGAGGTTATGTGGTCGTAACCAGGAGCAATGTCTGTTACCAATGGGCCAAGCACATAGAAAGGTGCTTCGGAACACTCTTCCATCTGCTTTTTAACGTTAAATTCAATTTGATCCATTGGTACGTGTCCAGGGCCTTCGACCATCACCTGCACGTCGTGTTCCCAAGCTTTGCGGGTTAATTGTCCCAGGGTTTTGAGTTCTGCTAATTGGGCTGCATCAGAAGCATCATGAGTACAACCAGGACGGAGTGAGTCACCCAAGCTAAATGAGACATCATATTTTTTGAAAATCTCAATAATATCTCGGTAGTGGGTGTAAAGCGGGTTTTGTTTATGATGGTGCAGCATCCATCTTGCCAAAATACCACCACCACGAGAGACAATGCCAGTTAGGCGGTTTCTGACTAAAGGCAAGTGTTCAATTAAAATCCCAGCGTGGATTGTCATGTAATCTACCCCTTGTTGGGCGTGTTTCTCAATTACATCCAGAAAATCCTCTGCTGTGAGATTTTCAATTCTACCATGTACACTTTCCAAAGCTTGATATACTGGCACTGTGCCAATGGGAACGGGTGAAGCTTTAATAATCGCGGTGCGAATTTCATCTAAGTTACCACCGCCAGTGGATAAATCCATGACGGTATCAGCCCCGTATTTTACCGCTAAATTTAGCTTTTCCAATTCCTCGTTAATTCCAGAAGAGTTGGGAGAAGCACCGATGTTAGCATTTACTTTACATTTGGAAGCAATACCAATACACATTGGTTCTAAATTTGTGTGATTGATATTTGCAGGAATAATCATCCGTCCCCGTGCTACCTCATCTCTGATTAGTTCAACGGGGAGGTTTTCTCGCCTAGCGACGTGGTGCATTTCTTCAGTAATGACACCTTGACGAGCGTAGTGCATTTGACTCACATTGCTCTCGCCTCTTCGCTTGGCAATCCATTCTGTCCGCATATTTGCTTTCCTCAATAAACAGCTTCCCTGCGCCGGCATTATCCGGATTCAGGTGCAAAGGGTATAATCTCAGCCTGGATGCAGGCACCCCTAGCATCAGTACTAATTTTAGCATTTTGGCAGGGGAGCAGATGAGGGAATTAACAATTTAGAACCATTCAAAGTGAGTGTGTACTCAAATCCGAATCTGGAAAAACCGTCATCATAAAGTTCGTAGTAAGGACTTTAGTCCTTATTTTCTAAGCACTAAAGTCCTTACTACGAACGGGTTAATATAAAAACAAACGCTGAGTTTGCTTGTTTTACCTCCTATGTCCAGATTTGTCAAAGCTTTGCTGCTACCACTGCTGACGATAATCGCCAATGGTTTCTTTGCTTGGACGACTAATCAATTTCCTAGTAAACAAGATTTAAATATTTCAGATTCACAAATATTTTGGTTAACAGTCGGATGTATAGTAACACTTCTGATTCTAACTTTACTATCCAATGACCCTCAACAGAATTCAGCGACTACAAATCAAAACTGGATTGGTGGCTTTTTACCTTTAGTAGGAGGTGTGATCCTAACAATACCGTTGTATTTCAAGTTAGTACCAACAGAATTTTCTCCAGTATTTTCTTATGCATCAATAGGAATGTTTGGCTTAGGAGCAGTACTACCGCCTGTGCTGATTTTACCCGAAACATGGCGTCAGAAAATGTTATGGCTGATTCCAGGTGCAACACTGTTTCTCACATTTCATTTTATTTGGGAAAAGCAATCAACGGCAGCAATTCTGTCTTTAATTTTTACAGTAATTATTACAGTTATAGTTGGTAGCCAAGAGTTTTGGAAGAAATTGATAGCTGAACTTTCAGCAATTTGGCAGGAATGGCAAAGACAAGGTGCAGCTAGTGTTGCTGCTTGGATTAAGAGCAAGGTTGAAGATTTGTGGATAGAATTAACCTCTCCATTTCAGCGTGAATATTACCAAGCTCTAATATACAAATGTCGAGACTTTGAGACACAGGGATTGAATTTAAACCGCATTCTGGAATTACAAAAGGTATTTGTACCACTCAAGATATCGGAAAATTATGCTGCAAATGTAAAACAAGACATCATTCAGCAGCACAAACGTGAAGCGAATAGCTCCAGGAAAAAACAAATTTGGGATTTTTTAGACAAGAGTGAATTTCGGCGCATGGTAATTTTGGGCGCACCAGGTTCGGGAAAAACAACACTTTTAAGACATTTGACGCTGATTTATGCCAGCAAGCAAGAGCGCAAAGTCTATCCTCAAGCACCAAAACTCATTCCAGTGTTATTGTATCTCCGAGAGGTGCGTCAGGAAATTATCACGAATAAACCTCCTTTGCCAGATTTGATTACTAAACAAGTACAGCATCTCAAAAAACGTCATCCACTTAATCCACCACCTAAGTGGTTTGCTGACAAATTAAAGCAAAACAAATGTTTAGTAATGTTAGATGGGTTGGATGAAGTAGCAAATGAACAAGAGCGTCAGCAGGTTAGTGCTTGGGTAGATGAAGAAATGGGACACTATCCAAACACAACTTTTATCTTAACTTCTCGACCAAACGGCTATAAATCAGCGCAGATAGCCGTCCCTTACGCATTATGGCGGTGAATCCTTTGTTGCTGACAATGATTGCTACAGTTCACTGTGGTGGTAGCGCTTTACCTGGAAAAAGAGTCGAGCTTTACAAGGAAATTTGCGAGATTGTACTTGAAAAACGACAAAGAGCTAAAAATAAGAATATACCCAATGCTCTACCAGCTTCCCAAAAGCAATCTGTTTTGCAAGTGCTAGCAATGGAACTGATGCAAAAAAATACTCGTGAGTTTACCTTATCTCAAGGAAAATCTCTGATTCAAGACCATTTGACAACATTTCCCCCAAATTTGGCTAATGCAGAAGATTTTCTCAAGCATATTCGCGATGACTGTGGGTTGTTAGTAGAAAAAGAACTGGATATTTATGAATTTGCTCACTTGAGTTTCCAAGAATATTTAGCAGCTGTTCAAATCAAAGAATCAAATCAAGAAGATTTATTAATCGCAAATATCAATAATTCTTGGTGGGCTGAAACCATCCGTCTCTATGCGGCTCAGATTAATAATGCCAGCAATTTGATGCGTGCAGTGATAAATATGCCTTCTCCATCTGTGAATGCTTTCGTACTTGTCTCGGATTACGAAGAAGAAGGTTGGCGTATTGACCCACAACTCAGGCAACAACTTATAGATAAACTTGATGCTGGGTTAGAGTCTAATGACCCAGAAATTTTTAAATTAGCAGCACAGGTGAAACTCACAAGACGATTGAACAACTTGCAGCCAGTTGATCAAAACTTAGAAATTGATACTAGTTATATTACCTGTGCCGAATATCAACTTTTTCTTGATGAGCAAGGCTCCAGCCAAATGAGATTTGATGCTGGAAATGCCAAACATCCTATAGTTGGAATGAGTTGGGAAAATACCCTTGGTTTCTGTAACTGGCTAAATCTCAATCCTTTCTCGCTAAGTATAAGTAATTATGAAAATTCTGAAAATAGTTCGGTGTACTATTACAGACTACCGACTTTAGCTGAAGCTGAAAATTATTTGGCTCAAGCAAAATGCTGGACTATAGATGGAGACAACACAGGAGAGAAGGAGATTTGCGTAGTTAAAAACCGAGTTGATCAAGAGTACACTGAACTCGTTAATTACCTTGCGGCTGGAGATTGGGAAAAAGCCGCTCAGGAAACTGTAAAAGTTATGCTGAAGGTAGCTAACCCACAAAGCAAGCGTGAGTTTGATGTCGCGTCGATAAAAAAACTTCCCTCCTGTCTTATTACTATCGATCAGCTTTGGATGCACTCCACAGGGCGCTTTGGTTGGGGTGTGCGAGATGCTAGATTATCTTCAGCTAAGAGTGACTTACGTTGTGGATGGTGGTTGAACACTTCTGGAAACCTCAAAGAAATTTTTGAGGCTCTTGTCCAAAAACATGATGCTTGCGGAATCAAGCCCTTACCGCCACTGTTTGCATTTGATGTTGTCACCGTCAACACCCAAGGACAGGAAATTCAATGGGAACGACGCCAAGCACAATACTTTACCGAAGACCTTGGTAATAGCGTCACTCTAGACATGGTTGCTATCAGAGGTGGTACGTTTACGATGGGTTCGCCCAAAACTGAAGCTGAAAGCCGAGATTCTGAACGCCCCCAGCAGGAGGTAACTGTTCCACCTTTTTTTATGGGTAAGTACCCCGTTACCCAAGCACAGTGGCGTCTGATCGCATCTCGTAAAGATTTAAAAGTCGATCGCGACCTTGAACCCAATCCTAGCAAATTCAAAGACAGCGATCGCTGTCCCGTAGAGCAAGTCTCTTGGTACGATGCAGTTGAGTTTTGTGCCAGATTATCGAAACAGACAGGAAAAGAATATCGTCTCCCCAGTGAAGCTGAATGGGAATACGCCTGTAGAGCCGGAACAACAACACCATTCCATTTTGGCGAAACAATCACATCAGAGTTAGCCAATTATCGTGCTACCGAAACTTACGGTGCTGGGGTAAAAGGAACATATCGAGAAAAAACAACAGAAGTGGGAAGCTTTGGAGTCGCTAACGCTTTTGGGCTATACGATATGCACGGGAACGTATGGGAATGGTGTCTTGATGATTGGCACGATAACTATGAAAGTGCGCCGACAGATGGTAGTGCGTGGTTTGATGATAATAATAACCTTTTTCAAAAGCAAAGAAGAGCCGTACTGCGGGGCGGTTCTTGCCTCAACTATCCTGCGATCTGCCGTTCTGCGTCTCGCAACGTCAACTATAGGCGCGACAACTTCTTCTACAATTTTGGTTTTCGTGTTGTCTGCGCGGTTGGGAGGATTCTTCAGTAGCCCTTTGTACTTTAGCCCTTTTGCCCTCTACACTTGTTCTTTTTTCCTTTTTTCCGCCGTCAGGCGGATCGATTTTTTCAGCGAAAATAAGCTATCGATGAGATAGGGAAAAGTGAAAATCGTTTAATTAATAAACAACGTTAAAACGTTTTGAACCAACGCTTTAATGTTCTCTATGGATCAAACAATTTTCGTGACCAACGTGAATTTTGAAGAGTGCGATCGCCATAGCAATCCTATATGATTTGTAAGAATCACAGAGCCTAATGATATCAGGTTCGGATAATTAGTTATACTTCCCACAGTCATTGCACCCCACCCCCAACCCCTCCCCGCAAGCGGGGAGGGGTGGCGAAGCCGGGGTGGGGTTCAAAGGGAATTATAAGTAATCAAGCGAACCTGATATGACTATTGTACAGACGCGATGAATCGCGTCTGTACCAATGACCAATAACAAATGACCAATGACCAATGACCAATGACAAATCACTATCGATATATCTTGTTCTACAAACCCTATGGGGTTCTGTGCCAGTTTACCCAAGATACTCCAACTCGTAGCACCTTAAAAGATTATATTTCAGTTCCCGATGTGTATCCGGTGGGGCGTTTGGACTGGGATAGTGAAGGTTTATTGTTGTTGACAAACCATGGACAACTGCAACATCGACTTTGTGATCCTCGGTTTGGCCATGAACGTACTTACTGGGTACAGGTGGAACGTATTCCTGATGATGTTGCTGTGCAAAAGTTAGAAGAAGGCGTCATAATTCAGGATTATCGCACTCGGCCGGCTAAGGTGCAACTATTGTCAGCAGAACCTACGTTAAGCGATCGCGACCCGCCAATTCGATTTCGTAAGAATGTACCGACAGCATGGTTGGAGATGACTTTGACTGAGGGAAAAAATCGCCAAGTACGGAGAATGACAGCTGCTGTAGGGTTTCCGACTTTAAGATTAGTACGAGTGGCGATCGCTCAGTTACACTTGGATAATTTAAAACCAGGTGAATGGCGTGATTTGAAACCAGACGAAATCAAGTCACTAAATAACTTATCTTTTCCAAATCGCTCTTTGAGAAAACAACAGCTTAATTTCAGCAAGTCTTCGGGAATAAACAGAGACTGTCCTGCCAGTCAAATGGTATGGGTAAAAGTAGGAGTGCGGGTATTGCATTCAGGGAAGGAAAACCCATTGATTCTAATGGTATGTGAAGACATAACCGAGCGAAAATTAGCAGAAGTTGCTCTCAAAGAAAGTCAAAAAGCCACACAAGCGCAATTGGAGGAATTAGAAACCCTCAATCGTCTCAAAGATGAATTTCTCAACACTATTTCCCACGAACTAAGGACGCCCCTTACCAACATGAAAATGGCCATACAGATGTTGGGAATTGCGCTCGACCAAGAGCAAAACTTGTTATCAGAAATGTCAAAACCTCATCTAGAACGTTCAAAAGTGGCTCGCTACTTCCAAATTTTAAACAATGAATGTGACAGAGAAATCAATCTCATTAATAAGTTTTTAGATTTGCAACGTTTGGATATAGATGCCAAACCCCTAGTATTAGAAACTATTCAAGTTCAAGAATGGTTAGAACGGGTAGTGAGGCTATTTAAAATACGCGATCGCAACAGTGATGCACATAATTTGCACATCAGGATAGCTGACAATCTTCCGAGTTTCATCTGCGATCAGTTTAGCTTGGAGCGTATTTTGATAGAACTGCTGACAAATGCCTGTAAATTTAGTCCAGCAGATGCAGAAATTATCATTGCTGCTCAGTCAAAAGCTAGTTTCATGCAAATTCAGGTTACTAATTATGGTATAGAAATTCCTGCATCTGAATTGCCACGCATCTTTGACAAATTTTACCGTATCCCCAGTAACGATCCTTTGAAACAGGGAGGTACAGGATTAGGTTTAACATTGGTACAAAAGATGACTAAGTATATAGGGGGAACAATTAAAGTCGAAAGTGGGTCTAACTATACTTGTTTTACTATTCAACTGCCGCTTTAACCTAATTCAACAGAATTCCCCACCTACAAGAGGGGTGGGGATGAATCAGACTGCTACAAAAACTCCCTTGTGAAACTACAATCATTTGTAGGTCTACTATAGGCAGGGGCTGCCGATTGTGGCACTTTGAGTGTAGTAGCCACAAGCACCTTGGTCGGGAATTAAGGAACTTCCACAATGCTGATTTGCCCTCAGTGTCAATTTGAAAACCCCAATTCCAACAAATTCTGTCAAAAATGTGGGGCGTCCCTGACCCATAAGTTCTGTCTGCAATGCGATACCCAAGTGCCTGTGAATGCACAAAAGTGTCATAACTGTGGTGCGGAATGTGGCAGAGTTTGGTGGGCAATTATTACCAAGAAAGAAAATTTAGAAGTCGGGGAAGTAGACTCTCATGACACCCAGAAGGAGAGAGATAGTGATCCGGAGAGTGAAATTGTCCCCACCTCATCGCGTCCGGTTGTCTCTGTTGCTTCTGCTAACCTATCCCTGCTTCCAGAAGACCCCTACTTAGATCAACAACAACGTTATCAGTTGCTAGAGTCACTGCCAAATTTGGGAGATTTAGCACCTCAGACTCAAGTGTATGTAAAAGTTTTAGATTGTTTGCCTTATCAGGTTTCTCCTCTGGAAGCTATGATCGCTAATCAGCATCAAGGGCTAGTAACACCTGCAATTGAAGCTAGTAGTGTTCCTGCTTCTGCGGCAGCATATGTGGCTCTAGCAGCTTATACTCATCAAGGCATACCGCCAATTCATGATGCTTGGCAAAACGAGAATATCGAGTTCATACTGATTGAAGACCGTTCTGATTGGCCCTGTTTACTGGATTTGTGGCACGATGAGTCAACGACTTCTCTACAAATGGTCAATTGTTGTTATCAGATGACAATACTTTGGGCTTTACTAGAACCTTTAAATTGTTGTCATAGTCTTTTGGATTTGTCGAATCTGCGGTTAGATGAAGACCAAGCAGTGGCATTACAGATATTATATATGTCACAATCTCATCCAAGCAATACTGATAGCCCACTAACCAATGAAGAGAACAACACATCCGAACGATGGGAAAAGGGTTTGAATATTCAAGCTTTGGCCGATGTTTGGCAAAAGCTTTTTAGAGAATCTCAGCGTACACAATTTGGTTCTTTGTTAGAACTGTTGACAGATTTGGAAACTGGTAAGATTGATACTTTGTTGCAATTACAGTCTGGTTTGCAGGCGATCGCCACAGAATTGCAACCAAACTCTAGTTTTGATCAGTCAGAGGTGAGTGCAACAGTCAATCTCGCTACTAATTCACCTACTCTTCTCCAATTAGATGACTCAGAAGCAGACCATGTCTCAAAAAATGATGATATGGCCACAATAGTGCTACCAATGCAGCTAATCAGCTTAGAACATGCTGGGCTGACCGATGTTGGGCGTCAACGACATCACAATGAAGACTACTTTGGTATTGATGCCAAAATCAGTAAGGTAGAATTGCCTTCTAGCCGCAATGTGCAGGCCCATGCTTTGTATATTATTTGTGATGGTATGGGTGGACATGCTGGTGGAGAAGTTGCAAGTGCTTTGGCTGTTAACACTTTGCAAAAATACTTTCAAACTCATGGGATTGAGAATGAATTACCCACAGAAGAGCAAATTCGTGAAGCAATAGGACAAGCAAACCAAGCAATTTACAATGTTAATCAACAAGATGCCCGTTCTGGCGTTGGGCGAATGGGTACAACCTTGGTGATGCTACTAATTCATGATACTCAAGCAGCTGTGGCTCATGTGGGTGATAGTCGTCTTTATCGCCTCACCCGCAAATGTGGTTTAGAACAAATAACAGTAGACCACGAAGTTGGCCAGCGGGAAATTTCGCGAGGAGTTGAGCCTAGTGTGGCATATACCCGCCCGGATGCATACCAACTCACACAAGCCCTTGGGCCACGTGATGAACACTCAATTTCTGCGGATGTGCAGTTTTTTGAGATTGCTGAAGATACTTTATTTGTTTTAGCTTCAGACGGTTTATCAGATAATGATTTACTAGAAACTCACTATTCAACTCATTTACTTCCCTTACTCAGTTCTGGCGCTAACCTGGAAACTGGCGTTCAGGATTTAATTGATTTGGCAAACAATTACAATGGTCATGACAACATCACCATTGTGCTAATTAGGGCAAAAGTACGCCCAGTATTAGATAGTCAAAAAGATATAGTTGATGGTTAATAGTTGTTTTTTGTTTGTTGTTTGTGTACCCTACGTTTCGACACGGAGTGGCTACTTGTACGCCTGTCGCTATGCGCCTATGGAGAAACAACCAGCAATCAACTACCAACTATTAACTATCAACTACCAAAAATTCCCATTCCCTTAGTTACTTTGTAATTGTGGTTACTCTGACCCTGTTAGAACCGCAACAAAAAACACCCCTCCAAAACTGGCATTTTGAAGACGAACCAGTGATTCGGATTGGTCGTTCGGCGGATAATCATGTTGTTTTAAGCGATACTCTTGTATCTAGACATCATCTTGAACTCAGACAAATTAGTTCTGGTGATGATGGCGGTTTGTGGCAGGTGATTAGTAAAGGTACAAATGGTACTTTTCTCAATGGTGTGCTAGTTACTCAAAGTTCCATACCAAATGATTCCCTGCTGCAATTAGCGCGGGGAGGCCCGATTTTAAAGTTTCAAATTGAGCAAATAAAGGTTTCAAATAGACCAATAAATTCACTGAGTAGTTGTACTCACGAAGGCAACTCCCCCAATAATCTATTTTGTATTCATTGTGGTCAACCCTTGTCTGTAATCAAAACTATTCGTAATTATCAGGTATTGCGGACATTAGGACAGGGAGGTATGGGAACCACTTATTTAGCTTGGGATCATACTGGAAAAATAGCCGGACACCCACAACTTTTGGTGCTGAAGCAAATGAATGCTGACATGGCTAAAATTGCTAAAGCCCGTGAACTATTTGAACGAGAGGCTAATACTCTTAAATCTCTCTACCATCCTGGAATTCCCAAATATTATGATTTTTTTGAGGAGGGCGGAAAAAGATACTTGGCTATGGAATTAGTCCATGGTGATGATTTAGAAAAATTGATTGCATACAAAGGGCCTGTCACTCCCACTCAAGCGATCGCTTGGATGATCCAAACTTGTGATATTTTGGACTATTTGCATAGCCAAGAACCTCCGCTCATTCACCGGGACATTAAACCAGCAAACCTCATGGTGCGGAATGCCAATAATTGCATAGTTGTGCTAGATTTTGGTGCAGTCAAGGAAATTGTTGGTACTGCACCTGGCACTAGGATCGGCGCAGAAGGCTATTGCGCTCCCGAACAGGAACGGGGACAACCTCTGACTCAATCGGATTTATATGCTATTGGCCCGACATTAATTTATCTACTCAGTGGTGAAAACCCTTTCAAGTTTTACCGTCAGCAAGGGCGAGGCTTTCGGTTTGATGTGGCTAAAGTCCCAACTATTACCCCTAAACTAGCAGAAGTAATTCATCGCGTTACACAACCACTACCACGCGATCGCTATCAGACAGCAAAGGAATTAGCCACAGCCCTAGCAACTTGTCAATAACCAAAAGTTAATGGTCAGTAGCTAGCAGTTGGTAGTTCATAGTTATCAACTACTAACTACTAACGGCTAACTACTAACTATTTTTACTCTTCGTCCCATGCCTCTACTGCTAACAAATCACTAACCGGATCTTGCATGTTAAATCCAAAATCCAACAATTCTTTTTTCCAATGCTGCCATTCATTACCGAAGAGTAGAGCTATTTTCCAGATACTATCGGTTGGCTTAATAATGTTTGAGTCTACGAGTGATTGCACGTTACGCTGCAATTTCACCATAGGGTGAATTACTTGCTGAATCATAACCTCGATTGAATTTAAATTCAGATTTGGTTTGGTAAATGCTTAGTCAAAACTGCTTTCCGCTTCGGAACTATTGCCGATCCGTAGAGTTATGTACTTTGGTAAAGCCAGTCTTGGCTTCTTAAATATATCATAACTAACTCTACTTAGTTGCTATCAAATTCGGTTTTGTACGGTAATCACCACTAAAAAATTTCAATAGTGAATACCAGCTTTTGCAGACACAGATACAAATAAATTACATCTATCCCAAGCATAGAGAATACAGCCGGGAAAGGATAGTAAAATTTTATTCATTTTTTCATTAGCATGTGTGCATTATTTAACCAACCCATTTAAACAAGGGCTTAGTGGTAGATTTTTGAGTAACAGCAAATTTGACAGGATTGAAACATCTACCATATTTATCAAATTGTTATATAGGATATCGTACTCTTTTGCAGTTGGAGAAGATAAATTGTATTTTTTATAAAAATTTAATGTTTTTCCGAACAGCCAATTTAAAATTCCTTGCCCACAAGGGGACTCAGAATGTGGTAATGGGTAATAGGCAAGAATTACCAATTACCAATTACCAATTACTGATCTCGAAGGAATTCTTTGCCGCCGACTTTCTGTAAATAAAATGACTGTATCCACTGCCATTGTTGGCTTAACCCTTCATATAGGGAAACTTGTGGCTGATATTCTAAAATACTTCGTGCTTTTGACACATCTGCTGCGGTGTGACGAGCATCTCCCATAGCTCTTTCTATGTAGTTCTTTTTGATGGAATGCCCAACAATTTCTTCCATTGTCTGCAAAACTTCTGCTAAAACGACTCTACTACCACCGCCAATATTAAATATTTCCCCTATAGCTTCTGGTACGGTAGCAGCGGCTAAATTCGCCGCAACAGCATCACTGACAAAGGTAAAGTCTCGAGTTTGCTGTCCATCCCCATAAATTGGAATAGCTTCATCTGTTAAAATTGCTTTAAAAAACTTATGGAACGCCATATCAGGGCGTTGCCTTGGCCCATACACAGTAAAGTAGCGCAAAGATACAAATGGTACACCAAAGTTTTTGTGATAAAGTCCACATAAACTCTCGGCTGCTAGCTTGGTAATCCCGTAAGGTGAAACAGGTTTGGGACAAATTTCTTCATGGGTTGGTAGAGTTTCAGCATCACCATACACGCTGGAAGTAGAGGCAAATACCAACCTTTTGAGAGACGGAGTATCTTTTGCTGCTTCCAACAAAACTTGAGTACTGTTAATATTACGTTCGGTGTAAGCACGAAAACCTTGACCCCAACTGGCTCTCACCCCTGCTTGTGCTGCTTGATGATAGATGACATCGACATCTTTGAGAAGTGTGTGCCAGTCTAAAGTCTGAATATTTCCCTCTATTAATGTGAACGCCGGATTTTTTTGTAAATGTGCAATGTTCTGACGTTTGATCACAGGGTCGTAGTAATCATTGAATTCATCTATACCAATGACTTCTTCTCCTTGTTTCAACAATGCGTCTACAAGATGAGAGCCAATAAAACCAGCAGATCCGGTAACTAAACTCTTAGCCATAGTATTTTGTGACTTGGATATTTTTGCACATCGATATTCACAGGTTAATCCTTAGAAGCTAATAACTGCCATTACTTTCTAAGTATTTTTAAAAGTCTGATGCTTTTGCGAAATGAATAGTTATTTTTACGGAAAATTGTATTTAGTGATTGTTAAAAATTCAGTATTTTACATGAAAATTAAATTAAATATACCAATTTAAATTTATCCAGATCCTTTACACCCTTACCCCGGATACCCCTACACCCCTATTTATTAACTTGCATAAATACTAGAATTGGTGAAAAAATTGAACCGCGAGTAGCAATTGGGCATTCTCGCGGTTCAAGGGACGCAAGAGGAAGTCAGTGAAAGTTTTAGTTGTAGGTAATGGAGGGCGCGAACACGCCCTCGCTTGGAAACTGTTGCAATCAAAGCAAATTGAGCAAGTTGTATGTGTGCCAGGAAATGGCGGTACAGCCAGTATGTCACAGTGCCGAAACTTGCCTTTACCAATAGATGACTTTGAGGGTATAAGTCAGTTTGCCCAAAAAGAGGGAATTTCTTTAGTTGTAGTCGGGCCAGAAGTGCCTTTGGCTATGGGTATCTCAGATTATCTCCACTCTCAAGGCTTGAGGGTTTTTGGCCCAACCAGAGCAGGAGCGCAAATAGAAGCAAGCAAAGCTTGGGCAAAAGCCTTAATGCAGGAAGTAGGAATTCCGACTGCTCATAGTGTGGTATTTACGCAGGCTGCTGCTGCTAAATCTTATGTCAAAGATCATGGTGTACCCATCGTTGTCAAAGCTGATGGCTTGGCAGCTGGAAAAGGTGTGACGGTTGCTCAAACACTTGAGCAAGCGATCGCCGCGATTGAGGCTATTTTCCAGGGACAGTTTGGCAATGCTGGAAAATTTGTCGTGATTGAAGAATGTTTAACTGGTCAAGAAGTTTCGGTTTTAGCTTTAACAGATGGCTTGACTATTCGGCCATTATTGCCAGCTCAAGATCATAAACGTATTGGTGAGGGTGATACAGGAGAAAATACAGGTGGTATGGGAGCTTATGCCCCAGCACCCATTGCAACGCCAGAGTTGATGGCAAGAGTTCAAACAGAAGTATTAGAAAAAGCGATCGCAGCTTTTAGAGCCAGAAACATTGACTATCGAGGTGTACTCTATGCTGGATTGATGATTACTCCTGATGGCAATTTTCAGGTTTTAGAATTTAATTGTCGCTTCGGCGATCCAGAAACACAAGTAATTCTGCCGCTTTTGGAAACACCTCTAGAAGAATTAATGCTTGCTTGCATTGAGCAGCGCTTGGCACAAATGCCACCAATTGCTTGGAAACAAGGTGCAGCGGTCACTGTGGTTGCTGCTGCTGGTGGTTATCCTGGAACCTATGAAAAAGGTAAAGCGATCGCCTCAATTGCTGAAGCTGAAGCACAAGGAGCAATTGTATTTCATGCTGGTACTAAACTACAGGATCAGCAATTGCTAACAGATGGAGGTCGAGTATTAAATGTTACTGGCACAGGAGAAAATTTTGAACAAGCACTAGCACAGGCTTATGCTGCTATCAGATGTATTAACTTTGAAGGAATGTATTATCGACGAGATATTGGTCATAGACTAAAGGGGGTGTGAGGGTATGGGTGTGGGGGTATAGGGGTATAAGAGTTTATGAAATGATGATTATTCCCTTAGTTTTACACTCATTATTCATTGCTTGATTAAAAACCTACACTTGTCAGACACCCTAATCCCACTACACTCCTACACCCCTATACCCTTACGCAACAAACGACGTTTTTAATAGAAATAACCACGGACATAACAAATTTTTATTTTAAAATGCTGGCTCTTTTAAAAAATATCCGAGAAGCGATCGCGAATTGGTGGTCAGAGTTTACTCTCCAGACTAAGCTTTTGGCTGCTGTAACTTTGGTGGTTTCTTTGGTGATGAGTGGTCTGACCTTTTGGGCGATCAATACCATTCAGCAGGACGCCCGTTTGAATGACACTCGTTTTGGTCGTGATTTAGGACTACTGCTTGCTGCTAACGTTGCTCCCTTAATTGCTGATCAAAATCTGACTGAGGTCGCACAATTTTCTCAACGCTTCTACAGCAGTACTTCCAGCGTACGTTATATGCTTTACGCTGATGAGACGGGCAAAATTTATTTTGGTATTCCCTTTTGGGAACCAGAAGTTGAAACCTCCTTGACGATTGAACGACGCATCCAACTCCCAGAGGATTACGCTGCTGATGCAGAAAAACCAATGGTGCGACAACATATGTCCCCGGATGGTGTAGTTACAGATGTATTTGTGCCTCTGACGGTGGAAAATAAATATTTGGGTGTTTTGGCGATCGGCATCAACCCCAATCCGAATGCGGTCATTTCTACAAACTTCACCCGCGATGTCACCATTGCTGTATTTATTTCAATTTGGGTAATGGTGATTTTGGGAGGGGTAATTAATGCTTTGACCATCACCAAACCAATTAAAGAGCTATTACTAGGAGTCAAGCAAATAGCTGCGGGAAATTTTAAGCAGCGTATTGATTTGCCATTTGGAGGTGAACTCAAAGAGCTAATTTTCAGCTTTAATGAAATGGCAGAGCGTCTAGAACGTTACGAAGAACAGAATATTGAGGAACTAACTGCCGAAAAAGCTAAGTTAGAAACTTTAGTTTCCACCATTGCTGATGGTGCGGTTTTAATAGATGATCATATGCAGGTGATATTAGTCAACCCTACAGCGCGACGCATTTTTGGTTGGGAAGGGGTTGATGTTGTGGGTGAAAGTGTTCTAAATTTCTTGCCGTCAGCAGTACAAATAGAAATCACTCGTAGTTTATACGAAATGGCAGCAGGTGAATGTGAAAGCGCCGAATTCCGGATTCCTTTTACTCAACCGAGTAAACGCACTATCCGCATTCTTTTAGCGACTGTAGTTGACCAACAAAGGGAGAGTGTCAAAGGAATCGCCATCACCGTACAAGATATCACCAGAGAAGTAGAACTAAACGAAGCCAAAAGTCAATTTATCAGTAATGTTTCCCACGAATTACGCACTCCGTTATTTAACATCAAATCTTTTATTGAAACTTTGCACGAATACGGCGAAGAACTAAGTTCAGAACAACGACAGGATTTTTTGTTAACTGTCAATCATGAAACCGATCGCTTGACGCGTTTAGTAAATGATGTTTTGGATTTATCCAGGCTAGAATCTGGTCGGAGTTACAACCTAGACGGCGTGGATCTGGCGCAAGCCATAGAACAGACAATGCGTACATACCAATTAAATGCCAAAGATAAAGGTATTGAACTACATCAGCAAGTAGAACCAAACTTACCTTTAGTAGTAGGTCATTATGATTTGTTGCTGCAAGTACTGGCGAATTTATTAGGCAATGCGCTGAAATTTACCAAAGCTGGTGGTAAAGTGATGATTCGTGCCTATCAACTAGAACCGCATTCCCATGATGGCGATCGCCCTCCGCAAGTGCGAGTAGAAATTGCTGATACTGGTATTGGTATTGGTCCAGAAGACCAACAAACAATTTTTGATCGCTTCTTTAGAGTAGAAAATCGTGTCCACACCCTAGAAGGTACAGGTTTAGGATTATCAATTGTTAGAAATATTATTGAAGAAAAGCATCACAGTAAAGTTCATTTGGTTAGCGAAGTCGGTGTCGGTACAACTTTTTGGTTTGATCTAGGAGTATTTGAAGAACCTGTATTACCCTCTGTTGAAGTTAATGAAGTAAGTCGGCGGGAATAAACATAGCTATGTTACAAAAAGTAAATATACTTGAAACCCTTACCAATGACCAATGAATAAATTCAAAATTCGGAATTACAATTGCAATATCGTAATGATTAGACATACTAGTAACAAAGCTAACAGCAACAGTAAAGGCTGATTGCGTCTAATCCAATTTTTGATGGTATTGCTAAAGCTGTTTGCTTCCCGTAACTGCTGTAACTCCAATTCGCTTTCTTTAATATTTTGGTATAGCGTACATTCTTGGGCATAAGGACGCTGGGGAAAATTACAGCTATCATCAGCATGGTAGGTGCAACTGTCACAGAGATATTGATCTCCAGTTGCTCTGTGCAAAGTAATACCAGGATGTCCGTAAGCTTTGAGTTGAAGGCGACAATGGGGACAAGTAATAGCTTGTTTGTCTACAGGTTGATGACAACGAGGGCAGGTAGTTTTAGTAATGTCCACAGCCTGAGTGTCAGTGAGTAAATACTTTAATTTTAACTACTCCCAATCCGATTCCAAATACTAAAACCACAAAGCTTCGACTAGCTGTGTGGGATTTTCTTTATTCGCAGACAGATTTTGACTTTCTTTAAGCAAATACTCTAGAAAAGTGCTAGCAGTGATCGGTAGCTGCTTTTTTTTGGGAAAGATTACATGCCACTGATGATGAATTGGGAAAGTTTCAATATCTAGTATTGCTAGCTGTTTTCTGACTTCTGAACAATTAAGAGTGTGCATAGAGATGATTGCAACTCCCAATCCATCAATTACAGCTTGCTGGATTGCTTCATTACTGCCCAGTTCTATGTTAATTTGCAAGTCTATATCATGCTGTTTAAAAAACTGTTCTACTATCTTGCGGGTTCCCGAACCTTCTTCCCGCATGATTAAGGGTTCCTCAGCAAAAGCTTTCAGGGATAAATTGCGTTCCTTGGCAAAAGGATGACTTGCAGAAGCGATCGCCACAAGCGGATTAGCTAAGAATGGTTGTACCTCTATATCTTCTCTATTTGGTGGACAACTCATAATATACAAGTCATCAAGGTTTTCATGCATTCGTGCCAATAGTGCATTATGGTTGGTGAATTCTAAAGAGAATTTGACACCGGGGTAGAGTTGACAAAAAGGCTTGAGTAGCTTGGGAAGAAAATATTTAGTCGTAGTCACCGCCGCTAATCGCAGTCGCCCCTGTTTCATCCCCTTCAAGTCAAAAATAGTTGTCTCTAGGCGATCTAGACACTGCAATATTTCGCGGCAAGTATGCAAAACTTCTTGACCTGCTTGTGTCAAGTAAACACGCTTACCCACTTGTTCAAATAAAGGCATACCAATAGCCTGTGCAAGATGCTTAACCTGCATTGAAACTGTTGGTTGAGTGACAAACAACTCTTCAGCAGCACGAGTGAAACTACAGTGTCTCGCTGCTGCTTCAAATACCTGCAACTGATCGAGAGTAATCGATTTTGAGAGGCTATCCTTTTGTCTAATTTCCGCCAGAGAACTTTTCATAGAACTATGTGAGCGTTTCTTAATTAAAAAATAAAAAAATTAAGCAAGACAAAATGTTGCTTAATTTTTGTTTAGTTTTAATATACATTACTTTAACAACATTAAAGTTGTTTAAGTAAAAATCTCCCAAAATTTGTTCTTTGATTGATGTTTGGTAATTGACACTCCCACGGCTGAAGCACGTGGGATTCTTCTTTCATCCAGCCAACTTGTCTAGAGGAGTTTCCCCACCTAGATAGAGGTCGTTCTGTCCAGAAGCTTTAGATTCCGTATGCCCTACGGTACTTTTTAATCCTTTGTTCAAAATCATAATCGCTGCATTGTGGTCACGGTGCATGACTGTTCCGCATTCATGGCATTTGTGGGTACGAGTAGACAACGATTTTTCAACTCGTGTTCCACAAACTGAGCAATCTTGGCTTGTGTAGTGTGGAGCTACTGCAATAGACCAAGTATCAAAAACTTTGGCGTAGTAGTCCACCCAATCAGTGAACAATGACCACGATGCATCGCTGATAGATTTAGCTAAATGATGGTTTTTCACCATATTCTTTACCTGCAAGTCCTCATAGACTACCAAGTCGTTAGACTGGACTAGAGTTCTTGCTGTCTTAACAGCAAAATCTTTCCTCTGTCTACTTACCTTGAGGTGTTTTTTAGCTAACTTTTTAACAGCTTGACGACGATTAGATGAACCTTTTTTACTCTTTGAAACTTGACGTTGTTTACGTTTTAAAGATTTCTCACTCTTTAGCAATAGTCTAGGATTCTCTACTGTCCTACCTTCAGAATCTGTGTAGAAATACTCTAGACCTACATCAATTCCAATTTGACGCCTAAAGGACGGGATACGTCGCTGTGCGACTGTCCCTCATGGGCTTTCTGCTTCAATCGCTGTAAGTCGGCAGAACTATACATACCTTGAGTTACGAAAAGTAAAGATCATAAAAACCCTTACCAATGACAAATTACAAATGGCAACCCTCGTGAGTAAGCTTTATTTCTCGCGACTAACTGCGTTGATTACTCGTTTTTGCTAAAACACCAAGCACTAATCAATAATCAACAAGCCTTGAAGTAGAAGCAGTAAAGCAAGCGGGCAAGTTATAATTTTTGTGCGGACGAACGTAACAAAAATTTATGAGCAACCCCCTTGTACAAGCTTTTTTTGTCGGTAGAGCAGTCGCTGAAATCATGACAGAACGCCTGGAAAACGCTTTCACTGATGCTTTGAGCGAAGTAGGCAAATTAGATGCGGAACTGAGAGAAAATTTGCGCCAGTTCACAGACGAAGTGATAGAGCGAGCCAATCGAGCAGCTGATGCTACTGGTACAGGTGAAAGTACTACAGGATTTAGTAATACAGGTACTAATTCCGTTGATTTACAAGCCATGATAGATGAACTGCGGGCAGAAATTGCCTTTTTGCGAACAGAATTACAACGTTATCGCACCAGTAGAAGTAGTTAGTGGTTAGTGTTTAGTGGTTAGTGGTTAGTGGTTAGTAGTTTTTTGTACCCTGCACCGAAGCCGCTTACGCGTCTATGGAAAAATCAACTAGTAACCAACTACCAATGACTTATGACCATTGATGATTGACTCTTCACAATTGAAAGTGTCGTTTATTACTACTGACTCAGTTCAAAACCAGCGGTAAGCAAAGCATATGGAAAAGGGTTACACAGATAAGGCATACCGTTGGAATCGCGAAAACTACTCGAGTAGACGGCGGTTTGTGGACATTTGGTCATTTGTATTGACTTTATTGTTCAGACTTTGGCTTTACAACAAATCTTGGAGTTATGCAGGCGGAGTTACTGAAGCCAAGCAAGCTGCTAGACGCAAAGTTTTAGCAGTCTGGATTCGTAACACTCTACTAGATTTAGGACCGACCTTTATTAAAGTTGGACAGCTTTTTTCGACGCGCGCGGATATATTTCCGAGTGAATATGTAGAAGAGTTGTCAAAGTTACAAGACAAAGTACCTGCTTTTAGCTACCAACAAGTAGAAACGATTATTGAGCAAGAGTTGGGTAAAAAGATTCCGGAACTCTTTGCTAGTTTTGAACCAATTCCTCTAGCTGCGGCTAGCTTGGGACAGGTACACAAAGCTGTTTTGCGATCAAGTGAAGCTGTCGTTGTGAAAGTGCAACGTCCAGGGTTAAAAAAGTTATTTGAAATTGATTTAAGAATTCTCAAAGGTATAGCTCGTTACTTCCAAAGTCATCCGAAGTGGGGACGAGGGCGAGATTGGATCGGAATTTATGAAGAGTGTTGTCGCATTCTTTGGGAAGAGATTGATTATCTGAGCGAAGGACGCAATGCTGATACTTTCCGTCGCAATTTTCGCACTTACGACTGGGTAAAAGTACCACGTGTTTACTGGCGCTATACTTCCTCGCGAGTTTTGACTCTAGAATACGCTCCTGGTATAAAAATTAGTCAATACGAAGCTATAGAAGCTGCGGGTTTAGATCGCAAGCAAATTGCTCGTCAAGGCGCTCAGGCTTATCTACTTCAGCTACTCGACAATGGTTTCTTTCATGCTGATCCACACCCTGGCAATATTGCTGTTAGTCCTGATGGTGCCTTAATTTTCTACGATTTCGGTATGATGGGACGCATCAAGTCCAACGTGCGAGAAGGACTGATGGAAACACTATTTGGTATTGCTTCCAAAGATGGCGATCGCGTTGTGCAGTCTTTGATCAATTTGGGCGCATTAGCACCCGTAGAAGATATGGGGCCTGTACGGCGTTCTGTCCAGTATATGCTGGATAATTTCATGGACAAGCCTTTTGAAAATCAGTCTGTAGCAGCAATTAGTGACGATTTGTATGAGATAGCCTATGATCAACCTTTTAGGTTTCCTGCGACATTCACATTTGTGATGCGCGCCTTCTCAACTTTAGAGGGCGTAGGCAAAGGTTTAGACCCAGAATTTAACTTTATGGAAGTTGCACAACCATATGCAATGCAGCTTATGACGAATATGAATGGTTCTGACGGCAATAGCTTTTTAAATGAATTAAGTCGGCAAGCTGCCCAAGTGAGTAGCACGGCGCTTGGACTTCCCCGTAGATTGGAAGATACACTAGAAAAACTAGAGCGTGGAGACGTGCGCCTCCGTGTCCGGTCTGTGGAAACAGAGCGTCTGCTACGTCGGCAAAGCAATATTCAACTTGCCATAGCCTACGCATTAATAATAAGTGCTTTTACGCTTTCAGCGACAATTCTATTTGTAAATAATTATTTTTGGCAAGCTCTTTTTATTGGTTTGATCGCAACCGCAGTATTATGGTTGCTAATTAGACTGCTAATGCGTCTTGACCGCTATGACCGTATGTATTAATTTTTGCAGAAAAGAAATATATGAAACTTCGTTTTACCGGTATTAGTGATCCGGGACTTATTCGTTCTAATAATCAAGATGCTTACTATATTGACCCAGAAGGGCGCTTTTTCATCGTTGCTGATGGTATGGGTGGTCATGCAGGAGGTGAACAAGCAAGTCAAATAGCTGCTCAAGAAGTGAAAAAGTATTTGCTTGACCATTGGGATTGTTCTAAAACCTCAGCACAGTTGTTAGAAGATGCTCTATGGCAGGCGAATCAAGCTATCTTACAGGATCAACAGAATCACCCAGAACGATCTGATATGGGAACAACGGCTGTAGTGGTGATTTTCCGCAATGGAGAACCCCCTTGGTCTGCTCATGTTGGTGACTCTAGGCTATATCGCTTCCGAGATGCACAATTGCAGCAAATCACTGAAGATCACACTTGGATAGCACGCGCCATCAAAACAGGCGATATTACACCAGAGGAAGCGCGAATTCATCCTTTCCGTCACGTCTTGTCTCGCTGTTTAGGGCGTGAAGATTTACATCAGATAGATGTGCGACAACTGGATGTTAAAAGTGGCGATCGCTTGCTATTATGCAGCGATGGACTCACAGAAGAACTAGCTGATCAGAATATCGCTTCCTATCTTCAAGAAAGCTTGTTTGTAGAAAAAGCTGCGATCGCTCTAGTTGAAGCAGCCAAAAAAGAAGGTGGACACGATAACATCACTGTTATCATCGTTGCTTTTGAATAATTGGGGAAGGGGGAACAGGGAACGGGGAACGGCAAACACAAAGGAGATGAGGAGAAGAATTCTCCTTGATCTCCTCTTTGAAGGGTAGTTAGATTCGTGATGAGTAAAAGTTTTTTAGCTCAAAAATTTCCCAACACAACCTTTGAGTCGTCGGAGGAAGCTTCACTAACCATCCCTGAATATTCCCCGTTATAGTTGGTAAATTCAGACGGTGTTCTGCGAATATTAGATAGACGAATTTGCCAATCGGAAACCTGCTCGTAGGTAAGATGATGAGTATTGGAAGTAGTTGTCCAGACTCCCCAAAGACAGGTGTCTTCAAACTGTAGCATTCCTGACTTGCGTAAGTTATGAGATTGCGGAGTTCCAGGCAAGGGAATAATGCTGTAGCATGAAGTCTGAAATTCCAATTGAGGGTTAATCTCTACCAGTTCGTCCACTAGTTCTGAGATCGCTTCCTCAAGACGTAACAAGTCATCATGGTCATCATCGGGTAGCCCGATAATGATGCCATAAGCAATGACAGGTACACCTGTTCTGACTACAGATTTCATCAATGTACAATGCTCTTGCCAAGGCAGGAGTTTCTTGTATGCTTCTCGTCCAAAAACGGGACGTTCGGCAGGGATATAAGCTAAAGGACAACCGACTTTGCCATCCCAGCCAAACAGTGCTTCAATCAGTTCTTCGTCAGGTCTGAGGTCGGTGTTTTCGTAGTTACGCCCAGCTCCGAGAGTTGTTTTCCTCAGTTCTAAACCATTCGGCCACATGAGAGTTATTCCCATCTCCCGCGCACCATTGGTAATTGCGAGGATCTCTTCTCGCCCTTCAGGAAAGAGTCCACGGGCGAGGAATTGATCGGAACCGATATTGATCGAAACAGCCCCCGCTTCTTTCTGGATAGCCAACCATTTGAAAGCTGTTTCTGGGGACATTCTCCGAAAGCCAGTGCCGTAGGTGGGTGTCATGCAAAAATCGCAGGTGCGATCGCAACCAATGTCAGCTACCAGTGAACCGACTGGTACACATCCCTGGACATTGGGGAGTGTCCCTAAACAGTCTCGCGCCACTTCCACCGAGGGTAATGCCCACTCATCTGGGGTTTTTGCTTTATTCTTTCTGGGATACTGTTTACCATCTGCCAAAATCACACCCGTGAGGTCTTCCCGTGGGGTTTTTCCGAGTACATAGTCAAAAATCGCCCAATTCGCTGCCCCAGATTTATCCTGAACGACTGCTGCTGCGCCCGCCTTCAAGTAGTGATGCGGTTCAGCGAAAGCATCCGATCCACCAACGACAATCGGACGACCGCCTTTAGCTAGATGCTCAATCACCATACAACTGACTTGACGGTCTTGGGAGAAATTAACTGTAACTCCCCACGCATCATAGGCGTGAGGAGCGAGGGCGGAAATTTTGCCCCCAACGTAAGTTTTTCGCAGGGTCATCCCTTTCCAGAAAACCTGCCCAAATTCTTCACTATAATTCTCATCTCTAAGGTTGACCAATTGAGCATCAAATCCTCCTGCTTGCAAGTCAGGGATCAAAACTTGCTTGCTGATTAAGGAACGATGTCTATATAAAGAAGTCCAATTTTTGCCTTCTGCATCGTATAGTCCTGTTGCTGGAACTTCAATCAGTCCAATTGTTGAATGCATTGGATTGCAACTCCTTAGCACTAGGAAAATTCTGTTAGCCGATTTTTAATTCAATAAATAATATTCTATAACTAAATATATGCATATTAGATATCTCTAAGAAAGTTGATAGCCTGATATCTAGCATATATACTCTATCCCACCAGAGAATAAATTCCCTGGCTCACAGTATTCAAACCCCACTGGTAAGCAGCAGGGTCATTTCGCGTCTCAAACCAATTTTTTTTACCAACAATCCTGAAAACCAAGCGTATTGGTCGATAACAGAGCGTTGCTGACAACAACAGGTTTGTACGACTATTTGGTAAATATACTCATCATTTTGTTCAGCCTGAGCATTTTTCTCATTTACAACTTGATACATATAAATTTAACCTCTGAAGAAACTTATCTACAGAGGCTGAATTTTAATTATTTAGTTAATTGACACCTTGCGCTTTATAGGATATGGCGAATATAATTCTCTTTTACACCCCTTATTTATCCATTGCCAAAAGTAAAAGGGAATTTCGTCCACCAGAGCGTTTCTGAAAAGCCTTCTTTTTACCGGAATTAGCTTCGGTAGACTTGAGGTTTATATCAGTAGGATGAAAATTAAAGATTTAGGTTAGTCAAAAAATCCCCATAAAAGAATATGGGCAAACTGCCAAACACTTGTTATCTTTCTTAATATAGATAGACAAACAAGTGCAAGGTATAACAGACTAGCTTAATTGGCTCTTCGGAGCCTCTGTCATTGACCTAACTTAACTTTGTACTTAATTTCAGGAGCCAATTATGGATAAGCCTATTGAGTTAACTTTAGAACAGCAATTCAGCATCCGCTCTTTTGCTACTCAGGTGCAAAACATGAGCCATGACCAAGCGAAAGACTTTTTAGTCAAGCTCTACGAACAAATGGTTGTAAGGGAGGCAACTTATAAAGAATTGCTCAAACACCAGTGGGGTTTAGATTCAGGTTCTAGTTGGGCAGCATAGAATCCTGAGTCGCGGTAGGCGACCTCCTTCTCTTGCTAGGTTCCACCATGGGAAAAGAGCTGGGGATGTCGGGGCGTCAACTTCGATGAACAATACTAACTCAGAAAGTGTAACAACTACAGAATTAGTAGTTAAATCAAAGTTCTACAAGGTTCAACTCCAACTATAGAGATGAAAAACTCACAAACAAAACTATACAAAGAATTATAAACTTACTTTGTACAAGTCTTGCGTGACATCTATCCGCGATATTGCAACAAAATGCTGATTCATAAGCACATGTTGTTAGTTTTTAATTTGCGATAGCACCAATTGAATGATTTTAAAAGCCAACCGGGTTTGTATACTAGTGACAACTTTCACCTAAGAAACATCTTCTTAGTCTCTACGTACATGACTGCTTTACAGCACTAAATGCACATAGATAATCATAAATACATTCCCTAACCAACTTATTTTTTTTAGTTTATATCTTTATTATTTATATTTCTTATAAGCGTATTTTGCAACTCCTAAACAATTTTCCTTAACAATAATTAATATTATCTCGTTTTATACAGTAAGTAGATAGATACAAGTCAAGTCGTTCCAGTTTCTTCCTTCTGTTCAAATCAGCCTGAGAGATCGAAGGTCAAATCTGTATCAATAGCTTGTAATTTTGTTAAAATTTGAGGCTTAATCTTTTCGTACTCTAATTTAAGCAAATTTTTACTAAGTTGGGGATCATTGGATAATGCTAACGATTTGCTCATTGTTAGCCACTGTTGGAGCCTTTGACGTTGAGCCGAAGCAATAGTCGAGATGATGATGTGAGCGCAATGATTTGGTGCTTCTATTGCAAATAAGAGTAGACGATAGTAACCATTTTGTGCTAAGAAGCGAATCGTTTCTTGGGCGACATTTGTTTTGAGATCAACGTAACAAGGTAGCCATTTAGAACCATGCTTGTGGTTATAGAGGACAGTAATCCACAACAGCATAGGATGAGGAGAAGGGATAAAAAGAAACTGGTTATAACGAGTACAGACTAAACGCTTGTGAATTTCTGCTTGGGGTAGCATTACCCACAAAGCAGGTTTGAGTTCTCCATTTAGACAAATAGACTGAGGAAAAACGATATTGGCAATAGGTTTGTCTTTAGGCCAGCAAGCTTGTTGTGAAATTTCACTATTTAATGAAGATACACACGAATCATTACCAAGTTTGTGATCAACCGCAGCTTTTACAGGTTGAGAATTGATAATAGCAGGTAAATTAGTGCTTTTTTCTTGAGTGCGTGTGAAATCAACTTGTTCAAGAGATGTTAAAACTTTGAGAATTTCACCGATATTTTGAGGGCGATCGCTTGGTGACTTAGCCAAACAACTCATCACCAAATTTTCTAGTTGATTTGGTAATTTTAATGTAGGTGCAACTTCAGCAAAAGTCCGTGGTGCTTGGGTTTGGTGTGTTTTGTACCATGCTCCAAAAGAATGATTTGGCGCAACTAAAGGCATTTTTCCTGTGAGCATTTCAAACATCATCACACCCAAACTATAAATATCAGAACGGTTGTCTAGATTTTTACCCTCCATTTGCTCAGGTGAAGAATAAGCTAGTGTTCCCAAATAGTAGTTTGTACTATTGCTATCTGCCTGTAATAATTTCGCAATACCAAAATCCAGTATTTTAACTAATTCTCCAAAACTAGCGTCTTGAACGACTAATATATTGCTGGGCTTAATATCACGATGGATAATCGGGTAGATTTTGCCATCAACAGGAATACCACTATGAGCGCACTGTAACCCCAAACTAATTTGACGTGCCAAGCTCAAGAATCTGAGTAAAGAAGAATCTTGCTTATGAATTACATGATTTAGACCTTTACCTTGTAAATATTCCATCACGTAGAACGGAGTATCATGCTCGTCTACGCCGTAGTCCATCACCCGAACAATATGAATACTTTTTTGTCCCAATAAAGCACAGGTTTTTGCTTCTCGTTCAAAGCGCTGTTGCAATCGCATTTTTTTATTTTGAACTGACAAAGCTAGAAACTTCACAGCGACAGGTACACCCCCCAACAGAACGTCCTTAGCGCTATAAACCCGACCCATTGCTCCGCTTCCAATTAACTCTTTAAGCTCATAGCGGTTGCTGAGTAAACGACCAATGTTGGGGTCTGACATACAAAATTTGACTCCAATGTTCAAAAGTAGGTAACTATTAAAAATTGGTAAAGATTAAGAGGTAAAGGGAAAGGGTTGATTTTCAGTCCCTCTCATCTTGGTTTGTTACCTTTACCATGGCTTTGACAAAAAGCCTTGGTACTATTCTTTACTTTGTTTTATATTCCTAGTTTGCCCACTTTTGACTCAGTTCATTAACTTTGAATGCAAGAATTGGAGACAACGCCTTACTTCATACGTTGACGTTCTAGACTAGCTTCCATTGTGCTAATTAAATAATGGCCAGCCATAATACCACTAGTCAGATAGTAGCTATCATCGTTTACCCGATGTAGAGTTTCAAAACCACTCCGACGTTCGCGATCGCTCAGTACCCAATAACGCTGCACAATTGTATCTAAACCGATCCAGCCTTCACCTTCGACTTGGCCTAAAATATTGTGTTGTAGCAAGAAATTATACTGTCGCGCACCTGTATCTAAACGTCCTTTGTACTGTAAAGCAATATCCGCGCGATCGCTACCAGGAAAAATCAACTTTGTCGCCATTGTGAACCATTGATCTCGATTCCAAACGACTACAGTCATACCTTTAACATTGATTGGTAAACCATCGCGTTCTAGCCAACTCCCTTGTAATATCCAGCGTCCGGGTTGCAATACAAATGTGTGAGCCACCTTGTCAATTCCTTGCTGTTGAGCGAGTACCGCCAAGATAGCATGTTAGGCGGTTGACTCGTCTAGTATAGCTATTTACTCAGAAGGGATCGGGGATTGGGGACAAGGGAGAGGGGAGAATAACAATTGACTATTGACAAATGACAAATAACCAATGACTATTGACGAAAATTTATTTCTCCTAACAGTACTCGTTGACTTGCGCCGGTGACGGTTGGTAAGTTACCGGGGAAGTCTAATTGTCGCCAGTAGGCTAAGACAGCAAAGGCGATCGCTTCTTTAAAATCTGCACTAAATCCCACTTCATCTGTTGTTAGAACTGGTACTGTTTCTAAAAGCTGCTGTAAGCGATTTTTTAAATAGAGATTGTGACTACCACCACCGCATAAAAATACTTTTTGTGGCATTTCAGGCAAAAAAGTGCGGTAATTGTGAACAATGGAAGCAGCAGTTAGTTCTGTGAGTGTTGCTAGTAAATCTGCGGAATTAAGCTGGTATGATTCTGCATCTTTTATACATTCTTGCAGATAATCGACACCAAATAATTCTCGGCCTGTTGACTTTGGTGGTGGCAGATGAAAGTACTCTTGTTGCAGCCAATGTTCGACTAGGGCATGGCAAGGAGTACCACTAGCAGCCCAAGAGCCGTTTTCATCATAGGTTTTCGTACCATTTGTTAAATAGTTAACTGCCAAATCTAGTAGGCTATTTCCTGGGCCTGTATCCCAACCACGAATTTTTTCTAACCAGTGATCTCGCCGAGGAGGTAGATAAGTAAGATTACCAATACCCCCTATATTTTGGATACAACGTGCTTCTTGGGGATGACTGAATAAAGCCGCGTCTACAGGTGGTACAAGGGGCGCACCTTGACCACCAGCAGCAATATCTGCTACACGAAAGTTACTCACAGTTGTGATGCTTGTGAATTGAGCAATGACAGCGCCGCGACCGAGTTGGAGAGTGTAACCTAGAAATTGAGTTTTATCTAGTCCCTGACTATGGGGTGGTCGATGGTAAACTGTTTGACCGTGAGAGCCAATTAAGGTAGCTGGTTGGCGATCGCTCTGAATATTTTGTGCGGCTTGAGCAAAAGCAATGGCGATCGCATCATCTAATTCTGCTAATTCTGTCATTGAGATGGCTTCACCAGCACAAACAGCCAAAATACGTTCTCTGAGATCATCTTGGTAGGGATATGTTGCTCCGGCTACCAATTCTACTTGTAAATCAAAGCCTGTACCAGAAATATCTACTAAAGCAGCATCTATACCGTCTACAGATGTGCCACTGATTAAACCGATGACCTGAGTCATAAATTATAGGTGGAACCTTAATAACATTGAAATGAGAAACCCGATTTCTTTTATGAAATCGGGTTAAAATGATGCTGAATTTATGGTAACTGATAAGTAGTTTAGTGCTTAACTGAGTGCTTTAGCACTCTCTACAAACACCACAAAGTTGCTTTGGCAGAGCCTTCTATACAGGAATTTTAGTCTCAGTTTCCAGTTTAGCCAGTCTTTCTGCGAGAAGTTTTTCTAAGGTTTCTAATGCTTTTGTGAAACCTTTGATACCTTCATCTAATTTTTCTGATGACATACGGTCAGCTGTGTGCATTTTATCAAAGGCAGCTTTGTCCATGGAAATCTTGTCAATTGCCATTCCTGCTGCTTTGCTAGCATCAAGTTTACGAGGTAATTCTCCAATTGTGGCTTGCAACTCACCCAGTAGGGTCGGAGAAATGGTTAGCAAATCACATCCTGCTAATTCAGTAATTTCACCGATATTACGGAAGCTAGCTCCCATAACTTCGGTTTTGTAACCAAATTTCTTGTAGTAGTTGTAGATTGTCGTGACAGACAATACTCCTGGATCTTCGGCTGAGGGGTAACTATCTCGTCCGGTTTCTTTTTTGTACCAATCGAGAATGCGTCCGACAAAGGGAGAAATCAGAGTCACACCTGCTTCTGCACAGGCGATCGCTTGATGAACACCAAACAGTAAGGTGAGATTGCAGTGAATTCCTTCTTTTTCCAAAATTTCCGCAGCACAAATACCTTCCCAAGTGGAAGCAATTTTAATCAAAATACGTTGGCGAGAAACTCCGGCTGCTTCGTATTGAGCAATCAACTCTCGTGCTTTGGTGACAGTAGCTTCTGTATCGTAAGATAGGCGTGCATCCACTTCTGTGGACACTCGACCAGGAATAATTTGTAGAATCTTCAATCCAAAGGACACTGCTAAACGGTCAAATGCCAAAGAAACTACTTGAGCTTGAGATGCACCAGAACCAAGGTCTTTTTTTGCTTGCAGTAAAGTTTGATCAACTATTTCTTGATATTCCGGCATTTGAGCCGCAGCTGTAATCAAGGAAGGGTTGGTAGTCGCATCTTGCGGCTTGAATTTTTCAATTGCTTGAATGTCTCCAGTATCTGCGACCACAACGGTCATTTCTCGCAATTGTTCTAGTAAATTCTTTGACATGGTTTACCTCTTGAATTTTGTTTTTCCAGGACTTATATGATTGGGTTGTAGTGGTCTTGATAGCTGAGTTGATGGTAATGGTTGATTGGTAATGGGAAATTAATATATCCTTTGATTACTTATTACCAATGACACCAAAAGAATTTCGCAAAAGTCCTGAATCAATACCCTCCAGCCCTATTCTAGGCAAGTTCTGCCAAGATTGATTGTGTGATTGTATGCAGTTTTTTTAAATCATTTTGCATTTTTGGTCATCAACGGATATTTACAACCCTAGTCACCATCAACATTTGGACAAATTTTGACTCTTGTAATGCTTGTATAACTGAATATTTAAATCACAAATTCTTCAGCTTTTTTTCAGTATTGGCACTGAAAAACAGACTATTTTTTAGTTTAATCATAAGAGATTTTATATAATTTAATGATTGTTAATAAACATAAAAATATAATTTATTAGGACTTACGCAGGTGTCACAAAAAATCAGATTTTTTGTTTGTAGTAAGCGCTAAAGCGCTTATTTTGAGGACTTTAGTCCTCACTACGAACTTAAAATAATATGCCAGTTGCGTAAGTCCTATTTATGTTTGTACGATTTGAGGTTCTTCAGATGTGCGATCGCGCAAATATTTACTTTCTAAAAAATAGGGAATTGAAAATTCCAATTCCCTATACCTGCTTAAACTGCTAGTGCAACGCCTTGCAAAATGCCTTCTACTTGTGCCATAGATAACATGAGATCAATGACTCGATTAGAATAACCCCACTCGTTGTCGTACCATGCCACAACCTTGAAAAAGTTGGAATTTAGTTCAATTCCAGCACCAGCATCAAAGATGCTAGAGTGGGTATCTCCTTGAAAATCTGTGGAAACTACTTCCTCGTCGGTGTAGCCTAATACACCTTTCAGTTCGCCTGTGGCTGCTGCTTTCATCGCTGCACAGATTTCCTGATAACTAGTAGCTTTAGCAGTTTTGAAGGTTAAATCAACCACAGAAACATCAGGAGTCGGAACCCGGAACGCCATACCGGTTAATTTACCTTTTAATTCTGGCAAAACCAACGCCACAGCTTTTGCTGCACCTGTAGAAGAGGGAATAATATTTTGTGCAGCACCACGGCCACCACGCCAATCTTTTTTGGAAGGGCCATCTACTGTGGGTTGAGTAGCAGTCATGGCGTGGACTGTGGTCATCAACCCTTCAGTCAAACCAAAGTTATCGTTGATGACTTTAGCGATGGGAGCCAAACAGTTAGTAGTACAACTAGCATTGGATAATACAGTATCTTTCGCTGGGTCAAATAAGTGATGATTGACACCCATTAATAAGGTTTTGACTCGCTCTGGATCTTTAGTAGGCGCGGAAATTACCACTCGCTTGGCTCCGGCTTGCAGGTGGTTCGCGGCTCCTTCATAGTTGGTAAACAGTCCTGTAGATTCAACCACATAATCAGCACCCAATTTACCCCAAGGCAATTCTGCTGGATTCCGAATCGATACGCAAGGAACAAAATGCCCATCTACAATGATGCCATTATCCTTTGCCTCAACCTTACCCTTATATATCCCGTGGGTAGAGTCATACTTCAACAAGTAAGCAAGGTTATCTGGTGGTACGAGGTCGTTAATACCTACAAACTCAATGTTGGGGTTCGTGATCCCAGCACGAAATACCAGACGCCCAATCCGACCAAACCCATTGATACCAACTTTTAACTTAGCCAAGATTTTACCTCCTATTCTGGGAAGTTGAACAAAGGAGAAATGAAAGCAAATGACATATTACTGTTTGCTTTTTCGATCCTGACAGTCTGATTTGGCGATCGCCCATTTACTTGGCATCTTTTAAGGTTTAGTCTGGGGAACGGGGAATGGGAACTGGGAACAGACGCGGTGAATCAATTAAAAATATTCTCCTTTGTCTCCACCTCCCCCTTGTCCCCCTTCCCTTGTCCTTTCAATCCCTTCCCTAATTCGGCCGTTCTTCAATTACTTTGTCAATCAAGCCATATTCTTTTGCTTCCGCAGCAGACATGAAAAAGTCTCTTTCGGAGTCTTTTTCAATTCTTTGTAGTGATTGACCAGTATTTTGGGCGTAGATTTCGTTCATTTGGTGGCGGATACGCAGAATTTCTCTAGCTTCGATTTCAATATCGCTTGCTTGTCCACGCATACCACCAGGAAGCAAGGGTTGGTGAATCATAATCCGGGAGTGAGGTAAAGCTAGGCGTTTGCCTTTTGTACCACCGGCCAGGAGGAAAGAACCCATTGAAGCGGCTAAACCTACGCAAATTGTCACCACATCAGATTTGATATGTTGCATGGTGTCATAAACCGCCAAGCCAGAGTCTATCGCACCACCAGGAGAATTTATATACAAATAAATATCTTTGCCTGGATCTTCAGAGTCCAGATATAACATGATGGCAATAATCTCGTTAGCGAGTTTATCATCAATTTCTTCTCCTAAAAAGATGATGCGATCGCGGGCAAGACGACTGTAAATGTGAATCCACTGAGTGAATTGTTCCCCCGGTAATCTGTAGGGAACGCTTGGATAGCCGATAGGCATAGTTTACTCCGTTTGTCAATGGTCAATGGTCAATGGTCAATGGTCATTTGGTTACTGGTCATTTGGTTACTGGTCATGATTTATTGGCTTTGCACGAAGGACAAACAACAAAAGACAAATGACAAATAACAAATGAATATTTAGAGAATTCCTGCTGCTGCTGGGGTGGTAGTGATTTCAGATTTTTCAAAAACTCGGTCTATTAAACCGTATTCCACAGCTTGTTGGGGAGTCAGGTAAAAGTGACGATCCATATCCTTCACGATTTTTTCTTTGGGTTGTCCTGTGGTACGTGAGAGGATATCTACCATCGCCGTTTTATTGTTGAGTACCTCTTTGGCTTGGATCTGAATATCCGTTGCTTGTCCTTGAGCAAAACTTCTGGGTTGGTGTAAGACAATGCTGGAATGAGACAAACTCGCACGACAACCCTTAGTACCAGCACTGAGAAGTATTGCAGCCATACCTACTGCTTTACCAATACAGATAGTATGGATGGGGGGTTTAATGTACTTCATCGTGTCGTAGATGGCGAAAGCTTCGGTTTCAAAACCAAATAGGCGTCCCATCTGACCGGAACTACCATCGGAAGTACCCGTAGAGTTAATGTAAATTTTGATTGGTTTATCTGGATCATCAGACTGCAAATACAGCAGTTCAGCAATGATGAGTTTTGTCACCTCTGCAAATAAGGGAGTTCCCAGATAGACAATTCGCTCTTTTAGTAATAGAGAAGGCAAATCTGGTGGTGGTGTGCGGTAGAAGTTATCGCCGTAGTAGGGGGCTTGCACAGCCTTGATGGGAGAAACGTCCATAGGAACTGTTGCTTGAAATAATGCCGTTAACTGTAATACATCCTAACGCGATGCTAGCGTTGTTGGAGGTGTGGATTACTCGCTAATTTAGTCATTTGTCCTTTGTGTAAAGCTAATACAATCATGACCAATGACCATTGTAAAGACGCGTAGACGCTCGTCAGAGCGGCTTCTCGTAAGAGTATAATCGCGTCTCTACATGATGACCAATAACCAATTTGCTAAATATCTTTTCCGTAGAGGGGATCTTAGCGCCTGAAGTTATTTATAAATATGTATATCCTGGATGGAAACCTGAGATTATGAAGGTTAGTTTGCTGCCTACGCTCAATGATGGCAATTTGGATGCCAATCAAATGAACAGTCAACGTCAGTTGGCAATTTCTCTGTCTGCGATCGCACAAGTGAGTGATCGTAATGTACCACTAAATTTGTGCTTAATTCTTGATCATAGTGGTTCGATGAGTGGGCGACCACTAGAAACTGTCAAGAAAGCGGCTAACCAAATTGTTGATAGACTCAAGGAAGGCGATCGCCTGAGTGTGGTTGTTTTTGATCACCGCGCTAAAGTATTAGTACCTAATCAAATTGTTAATGACAAAGAGGCTATTAAACAGAAAATAAATCGTCTGGCTGCTGATGGAGGAACAGCGATTGATGAAGGATTACGTTTGGGTATTGAGGAACTAGCAAAGGGTAAAAAAGAAACAGTTTCTCAAGCCTTTTTATTAACTGATGGTGAAAATGAACACGGCGACAACAAACGTTGTTTGAAATTTGCTCAGTTAGCTGCTGGTTACAATTTAACTTTGAATACTTTGGGATTTGGTGATAATTGGAACCAAGATATTCTAGAAAAAATTGCCGATGGTGGTGGTGGAACTTTATCTTATATCCAACGACCAGAACAAGCTGTAGATGAGTTTGCTCGTCTTTTTAACCGAGTACAAGCTGTGGCACTTACTAATGCTTATTTGCTATTTTCTTTCATGCCAAAAGTACGATTAGCAGAACTCAAACCTGTAGCCCAAGTTTCTCCAGATACGATTGAATTACCAGTACAACAAGAAGCTGATGGACGTTTTGCCGTGCGTCTAGGAGACTTGATGAAGGATACAGAAAGAGTAGTTTTAGCAAACATTTATTTAGGACAATTTACTACTGGTAAACATATTATTGCTAATGTACAAGTGCGCTATGATGATCCTGCCCAAAACCAAACTGGATTACTTTCAGAAAATATACCTGTAGAAGTGAATGTGCTTCCAGCTTACCAAGGTGAAGCTAATCCAGAGGTACAACAGCATATTTTGGCATTAGCTAAATATCGGCAAACCCAACTGGCTGAGGCAAAATTACAACAAGGCGATCGCGCTGGTGCTGCAACAATGTTGCAAACGGCTGCCAAAACGGCTTTGCAAATGGGAGATGTGGGTGCAGCAACGGTGTTACAAACTTCTGCTACAAGATTGCAGTCTGGGGAAGAGTTATCCGAAAGCGATCGCAAAAAAACCAGAATTGTCTCAAAGACGGTTTTGCAAGATTAATGATTATTTAGGGTGGGCTTTTTGCCTACCCTATATAATAAACAATTAACGATCAAGACACAGAGGAAGCACAGAAAAAATAATGAAGATAATAGGGATTCATCATGTAGCGATTATTTGTTCTGATTATGAATGTTCTAAAAAATTTTATACAGAAGTTTTAGGTTTTTCTATTATTAATGAGACTTTGAGAAAAGAAAGAAATTCTTATAAGTTAGATTTAAGATTGGGAGAAAATCACCAAATTGAGTTATTTTCTTTTACCAATCCTCCGCAAAGAGTTAGTAGTCCCGAAGCTTGTGGTTTAAGACATTTAGCTTTTCAGGTGGAGAATGTTGAGGAAGTTGTGAGTGAGTTAAAAGTTAAGGGTGTTGAGGTTGAAGCTATTAGAATTGATGAAATTACAGGGAAAAAGTTTACGTTTTTTAAAGACCCGGATGCTTTACCATTAGAGATATATGAACTGTAGATATTTACTACCGTTTTTTGTTGGCTTTCCACGTTCCACCATAAACATAAAATGGGTTGTTTTCACTCACTGAAGACCAACATTGAGGACAAACAAATACCCATTCTCCATCTTGTTCGTGCTTGATACGATAAAGCACTGATGCGGGTTGATTGCATTGGGAACATGGTTTGACTCGATGCGATCGCACCATTTTTTAGAAACTAAAAATTAGAGATGAGGTCTAAACTCATGATAACTGTTAGTAGGGGTGCAAGGTTTTGCGCCCCTATAGATTGATTACCAACAGTCACTAATCAACAAGAATGAAATCTTCCCTGTTGTTGTTTGCGATTTTCCTAATCTCGCTGGTGTCACGTACTTTAGCAATTACTGCTTCCCTTAATACTGATGAGGGTTTATGGATCTATCGTGGTAGCCAGTTTATCAAACGTTTGTTTGAGGGAGATTTAACCCATACAATTCTCAAGCATCATCCAGGGGTTCCCAATATGTGGCTAAGTGGTAGTGGGATGTTGATGAATTGTTGGTTAAATAAGCTTTTCGGTGGTTTTCTGGGTGTAGATTTACCTCCAGAGATCACTGCTTGTCTGAATTTAGATGGATTTGCAATTAATTTGTATATTCTTCCGCGTTTGTTACAAGCAGTGGTGACTTCTGCTTGTATGGTGTGTATATATTTACTCACAAGGCGGTTATTAGGACAAGCGATCGCCCTTTGTACAATTATTATTTTGTTATTAGAACCATTTTTTTTAGCATATCAGCGTTTTATTACTACTGATGCGCTACAAGCTGATTTTGCTATTTTGGCTGTGCTGTCATTTTTACTTTATTTGCGAAAAGATGGGGAACGCAAGTTTATTTTAGCTTCAGGAATATTTTTGGGACTAGCAACGGCGGCGAAAATTACAGCTTTGTTTTTATTACCTGCGATTGTAATTATTATCGGATTGATTGAGTTAGGAGTTTGGCAAGAAAGTTTTCCTAAAAGAGGGTGGAAGCAGCAGTTGCGAAGTTTTCGACTTTGGGTAGGGACGATTTTAGTTACATTCATCCTGATATTTCCTGCAACGTGGGTTTCACCAGGATATGTTCTCAACAGAATTCGTGATGGTGTTTTGCAAGAATCAGATCGGGGATTTTTGTTTTTCTTAGGACAACTCACCCATTCTCCAGGAATTCTATTTTATCCTTTGGTACTTATATATCGTCTCTCACCAATATTGCAAGTGGGTTTGGTGGCTATAAGTATAGTATTGCTGATTCCCAAACTACGACATCGGCTAAAAAATATGAGTGCGATCGCTGCGATCGCATTAATTGCTGTCTGCGTCATACTGATATTATCAGCGAGTGATAACAAAATCGACCGTTATATTAATCTGTGTTTGCCAATGTTAGCAATACTTGCGGCTATTGGTTGGTTAGAAATTATTGCTGGGGTGAGACTTTGGGTTAACAAACTTTCTTCGCAACTGAAAATTAGTAACGAGTGGGGTTGTCTAATTATCTTTGCGCTGCAATTAGTTTTCCTTCTCCCCTACCATCCCTACTACCTGACTTACTACAATCCTTTATTTGGTGGTGCAGTAGCAGCCCAAAATATATTTATGATTGGTCAAGGAGAAGGTTTGGAAAAAGTTGCTCAATGGTTGAATCAGTCGCCGCATGTCAAGGAAACTAAAGTAGCAAGTTGGTATAGTCGCTATTTTTCCAGTTACTTCCACGGTCAAGTTTTACCAATAGACAAGCGTATTCCGTCTGGTATTCAACCTTGGACACAGGCTCATCGATTAGTATTCTACAAGAATCAATTGCAGCGTCAATTACCAGAACCCAGGATGTTAGCTTACTTTACCAACCAACAACCTTTATATACAGTACAGCTGCAAAATATTGACTATGCATGGGTTTATCCTGGCCCATTAGCTTTACCTGAAGATTTAAAGCGTATCCAATTTCCCTTGTCTTTGGCTTTTAGCGAAAAAGTCCGTCTGTTAGGTTACGACTTGAATAAAACTAAGATATCTAGCAATGAAGATTTGATAGTCACATTCTACTGGGAATTTCTTGCACCATTGCCAGCAGATGTTTCGATTAAAATAAATTTGCGCGATCGCCAAAATAATCCCCAAAATAATAAAAATAATATCTCCAATTTTTCTAGCACATCCCTTGTAGATGGCTACATATTTCCAGAACAGATCACCGCAGGTACAGTAATACGAGATGTTCACAAGCTGAAAATTTCCCCAACGACACCACCACAGCATTATCAGCTAGAAGTAGAAGGATTCTCCAATCAGGGACAGGTTATTGGCGAAGTAGAAGTCATGGGGATCAGGGATAAGGGACAAGGAGGACAAAGGAGATAGGAAAAATGATTAATGACGAATAACTATTAGACATAGGCGTGAAAATGAATGTAGAGACGTAGCACTGCTACGTCTCTACAAGGTTTCTGGATAACGCATATTTAATTTCTGGAGATGTCTATTGTACAGACGGGATTAATCGCGTCTCTTTTTCCCAATCCGCAAATGATAAGCGATAAATTGTCGTGACAACTCTTCCATGATTAGAAAAAGTTTTTACAGGTTGATATAGTTTTTCCCAATAAATTTGGTCTTTATCTAATATTTTTTTGTTTCCATTCTGCGGATTTTGTATATATATTATATAGATGTATCCAGGTGCTTGATTATCATACGGATGTAACTCTATATTTTTATAGCTTCCCGGAAGATAATATCTTGTGATACTTTGCTTCTCATTGGTAATAAAGTAACCATTTTTACCCGTGTTTTCTAAATATGCTCCTACTTTTTCCCAATGTCTGTAATAGGGAAATCCAAATAAACTTTGTCTGCTTTGTCTTTTCAGTTCCAAAGACAAGAATCTTTTATTTTCCCAAGGATATTCTTTTTGATTATCTATAAATAATAAATGAGACAATAAAAACGACGATATATATATCAAACTCAAGCAAAAATTATTAATATATTGGGACTTTGCGGGAAATCTATTAAATATAAACTTTTGAAAAACTTCTAGACCAAACGCCATTAAAACAGAAAAAGGCAAAATATAAGTATAAATATGAGTACCAGGATTACCAACGAAAGTTTCCAAAGCTAAGAGAGGAAACAAAAACCACAGCAAGACTAAAAAATTTTCTTTAATTCTCGATAGACCCAGTAAACCCAAAGCAGCATACAAGTATATAATAAACAAGGGATTATAAGTCATAAATGTTCTTGTAGAACTAACCGACTGCTTACTTATTCTTTCTGTCCAATAAGCCTTAGTTGATTCTGACACTGAGAAAAAGAAAGGTAAATAAAATATAGATATTAATACTAAAAAAATCGTCCCTGCAAAAAATAAATGCTGGATTTGCTTATGTTCATAGGAAGACTCGCCATTAACATACCATCTGTAAACTAAGTAAATTACAAAGGGTGTAATGAATACGCCATCATAGTGTGCAAGAATGGAAAATGACCAGCAAAATACGCCTAAATATAAACCATAAATTCTCCATTTTTCAAACTTTGTAGATAAAGTGATCAGATATAAAGCCAAAACAGAAAATAAGATTACAAATGATTGGTACTGAACAATTCTTGTTAAGGCTACGAACAAACCATTAATTGCAATAAACAAAGATGAATAAATTGCTATTTCATTACCAAATTCTAGTTTGATAAATTTATAAAAAAAATAGATAGCTAATATACCTGCTATAGCAAAAGGAAGCCTGAGTAACAATTCATTATCATACCCAGGATTTAAAAAACTCATACAATATGTAATCAAAAATTGAATTGGTCCCTTTCGTTGATTGAGCAAAAAATCAATCATGCTTTGGTCTGCTTGAGGTCTATATAGTGCTTTAATTTCATCACCTTGATAATTGGAATAACCTAAATTAATTAACCTCAACCATAAACTCACAAAGATTAAAAATATTACAGGAATAATATTTTTGATTTGTTTCATGTTTATAAACCCAAAAATTTAAAACTTATAACAATTCAAAGAATGTTTGCAATAAATTCAGAATATGAGACGCGATATATCGCGTCTGGTACAAAATTCATCTGTCGCATCCTTTTTTAAAATTGGTATTAATTTGCATGATTATGACATAACTCCAAAAACTCCGCGTTGCTCCGCGCTTACCTTTGCATCTCTCTGCGTTAAAAAAAATATTATTCTGTGTTGCGATCGCACCAATTCCACAAAAAAAGTAAAAATAAGAAAATTCCTCTTTTTACTCTCGACTAGCAAAAAATTTTAAATTCCCCTTTCTTCCTCATTATCAGCCACATTTCTGGTCTCACTATGAGGACGACCACCTGCATTACGCACATTCACAATTTTACTTAGCAAATCAAACCAAAATGGCGCACCCATTGCAATCGCAATACCACTTAGTATCCAGCCAGGAATCAAAGCTAAAATTTTGAAATAGGGGAAAGTTTGTTTTGATTGGCGCGTCCATTTTATTTGCTGTTGTAAATTAGCATCACTCCAACCAATAGGTAAAGAAATATTTGTTAAAGCTTCATCTGCTTCTTCCCTAATTTGCTCTAAATTAACTGTATCTTTTCGTCGGGCAAATTCTCCCGCACTATTGGTAATAGTATCTCGCAGAGCAGAATCTTTTGATAGCCTTCTAACCATATGAATTGCATCTGCATTGGCGGTAATAGCGATCGCCAAACCTATGATAATAGCTGCACCTTTAGCATTGCGTTTGTAGACTCCAGAAGCTCTTTCCATGGAACTATTAAAAGTATTTTCTATTTCTAAACGCAATGCATTCATTCCTTCCTCTGTTGTCTTCACTCTCGCTTGAGCGCGTTTTGCTAAAACACTAAGATTTTCTACCACAGAAGTTGGTAAATTAGTTTCAATTGTCTGAAATGCTTGTTGAATTCCCTTATATGCTTCGCTATCTTGATCTTGAATAGCTGCTTTTATCTCTTTATAAATCTCGCTATTTTTATCAATTGTTTGTACAACTTCGTTAATATTCGGTTGCAATCCTCCTAGCAATACTGCTTGTTCAATATCATCAAATATATCTTTCTTGAAAAATTTTAATCTTCGTAAATATTTGTGAGATAATTCATCTTCAGGCATTTCTGCTTGGAAAGATTCTATATATCTATCGAAACTTTCTCCCATGCGGTTTAGGCTTGTTTTCAAACTGGCCTTCTTTTGATGAAAGTTCCAACAAATTTTTTCAAATTCTGCACTGAGTTCTGAAAATTCCTTATAGATATTACTAAAAAAATCTGTAAATCTATAATCATCGCTTGCTTGTTCTTGTAATTTAATAATAATTTCTTGTATCTCAGCTAATCTATCTTCTTTAAATTTTTTGAGCCTTAATTCTGTTAATTTTTGCACCAATGCAGGAATTTGTAGTGTTTCAACCAGAGTTGTAGCAAAAACATCAGCAGGGATATAAGAAGGGCCAGTATGTTTTTCATCTCCAAAAATACTTGTACTTTTATCTGTTCCTGGTCTAGGTTTTTTCAACCTGCGATACAGTGAACCAATTGCCCAAGTAAGCTTACGAGGTATGGTTACAAATAATCCTTTTGCTTCTTGATTAATATTTTTAACTAAGGGATTATTATAAATCTCATTTGCAAGTTGAATAACGTGAGCTTCTTCTGCACTTTCCGTATTACCAGATAACAAAATCTCTATTGATTTTTTTAAATGTTCAGCACGCCATTGAAAGACAGTAGCAATTAGTTCCTGTATTTCGGAAGCTAATAAACTCAAGATTAAGTAAATAAAGATTAAACCGATTGCTACATCTAAAATAAAAGGTAGATTCATTGATTTTCTCCACAATATCTAAAGTCTGTAAATTATAATATTTCTTTGTGAATTGACGCCAAACTCTCCCATAACTTCTTCTCTTTGTGTCCTTTGTGTCCTTTGTGGTTCGTTCATATTGATTACACACCAGCGCATCTTCATACAGAATTGATATTAGTATTTTTCGTGTCGATTTTACCAATAAATGCTCGTTAAATAGATTTAAGAGTAAAGTCAGAAACATTGTCAAAAAATATTATGATTAATTAGCAAAAATTGAGTTAATTTAAAAACTAGGACGAACTTCAAACAATGGTTGTTGCTAAACAGCAACAGATGAAGATTCGCGAACGTCTGTTTGTACTCGAACCAGCAAGCAAAATTATTATCCTAAAATATGCAAGAAGGAAGCTTTACTTGGGGTCGTCTCGAAAAGCAGTATCGATCGCTCGACAAATGGATTGATTGGACATGGATAATAGTGCTGCTGGTAGCAGCTGTGTTACTTTTTACCATAGATTTAGGGCGATTACCGCTACGAGATTGGGATGAAGGAACTGTAGCACAGGTTGCAAAAGAGATTTTACACGCCCCTGCTAGTGCAATGAGCTGGCTTTACCCAACTCTGGGAGGCGAACCGTACCATAACAAACCACCGTTGATGCATTTGCTGATTGCTTTGGCTTACTCCTTGGGCGGTATCAATGAGTGGACAGCTCGCTTACCAGGGTCAATTTTAACAGCAATATCAGTACCATTGCTGTATTGTGTTGGTAGAGAAATATTTCGTCAGCGTTTTTGTGCTGTTTATAGTGCTTTAGTTTACTTGACAATGCTGCCAGTTGTGCGCCATGGGCGTTTAGCCATGTTGGATGGGGCAGTGATATGTTTTTTTATATTGATGATTTTGTGTGTGTTGCGATCGCGTCGTGATTTACGTTATTGCCTGGGTGTCGGCATCGCTTTTGGCTTAATATGTTTAACCAAAGGTATGCTAGGCGTATTACTCGCTGCTGTCGCAATCGCATTTCTATTGTGGGATACACCACGACTACTGACTAGTGGTTATATGTGGATGGGAATGTTCATCGGTAGTGTACCTGTGGCTTTATGGTATGTAGCTCAATGGTGGGAATATGGTCGCACCTTTACCAATGTTGGTATGGTCGGTCAATCTCTCAATCGCATTTGGTCATCTGTGGAAAACCATTCTGGCCCACCTTGGTATTATTTATTGGAAATACTTAAATATACTTGGCCGTGGTTGATTTTTTTACCATCAAGTTTGCAATTAGCTAGAGAAAATCATAACCTCAGTTGGGCAAAACTAGTACTGGTGTGGATGGGAGTTTATTTAGTTGCTATTTCTTTGATGGGAACAAAACTTCCCTGGTATGTGTTTCCTATTTATCCTAGCCTAGCCTTAATAATTGGAGCGAAACTAGGGGAAGTCGAAGATTCACCTCTGCTATCATCCTATCCACGCTTTTGGGTAGCAACTTTAACATTTTTGGCTTTGGTAGCAACAGCTGGTAGTATTTATTTTACTTTCGTCCCCGCAGCAAAATCTGATTTACAGTTACAACTGATTTTTGCAGCAGTAGCGATGACAATGGCCTTAGCAGCAATTTTGGCAGAACGAGGCGATCGCCAATTTCTCAAAGTTTTATTTTGGGGATCTTATGTTTCGTTACTCTTATTTATGAAATCAAATTACTGGGTTTGGGAATTGGCAGAACGTTATCCAGTCCAACCACTTGCGACTATAATCCGAGAGGGGACACCATCAGGCACAAAAATTTACACATCCAGTCCCGAACACCGCCCTTCATTGATTTTTTATAGCGATCGTAATATTATTCCTGCTTCTTTTAAACAACTGCAAGACCATTGGTACAATCACAAACAACCTTATTTATTGCTTGATAATTCTGCGGTTCATACACTCCAACTTGATTCACTCAAGGTTATTGATCAAGCAGAAGGCTGGAAACTGGTTACAAAAGAAGGGAACAGGGAATAGGGAACAGAGAACTCTTAATAGAGGGTTAAGAATTCCCTCTGAAAAAAGATATTAGTTAGTGGTTAGTATTTGGTGGTTAGTAGTAAAAACTTCTACTAACTATTCTCAGAGCGCACAACTGTTTGTCCCTACAACTAACCACTAACCCCAGTATTTTTTGATATACTAATACTGAAAACTGTGGAAGAGGATATTACTCCCAGGAGCATTCCTCACTGGGATTTTCTTCCCTCCTCGATTGTTTTTTCTATTTGTGGTGACGAGGTATCGCTATTACGATTTTGCTGATATATTGCAATCATACCAAAAACAATAGCGCTTCCTACCACTACAGCAAGTAAAGGATTTTTGAAGACAAAAAAATCCCGAATAATTCTGGCTAAAGGTCGGCTTTGGCGGCGTAGTGCCGATGAAATCATAATCTGTCTTAAGGTAAAAGGATCACGGACATAGTGGCCGCTTTTACAAACCACTAGCTTCTGATGACAATACGGACAGGTAAACAATCCAACATAACTGCTAACTGCTGTGGGCGTAGAATTTTGGCAAATGGGGCAAGTCAAATAATGATTATCAAAAGTGTGTGTATTCATCTACCTCGTCCGTTTAGTCCACTTACTTGGTTCATAACAAGAGCTATATTGAATTCTTGCTGAAAATGCGTGTAGATTTCCCCGACCATAATTCTCTCCATTTAAGCATTATCGCCACATAAATGTTCCACAATAAAAATTTTTTAACCAAAGCTTTGTAAATTACACAAAGATATGTAGATTTTTTGCCCAAATTGACTTTCTACAGTCATAGGGTAAAGGTTAAAAAGATTATTTCCGCTTTTCTCTTTTCTCTTTGCTATCTTGTCTGGTTGCTAAATGATCACTCACAATTAAAAGTAAGATATAAAAATTTAAATTTTTTCTTAGATTTACTCCTCACTCCATGACTCTCCTACCTCCCACAGAAATTAGGAAGGTGACTGAACAACCTACCTTTCATTCTCCTTCCTTCCGTTTAACCTATTTACTTAACCGTTTTCAACCATCTCCAGAAACAGTAGTGTTATTTTTAGCCTTGCTAATTGGCAGTGGTAGTGGTATGGGTGTGGTGACATTTCATTATTTAATCCAGCTGATCCATCATTTGATGCTGGAAAATTTAATGAGTGTGATCGGTACTTGGGGTGCTTGGACTTTAGCTTGTGTTCCCATCCTGGGTGGATTAATTGTTGGTTTGATGCGCTGGCGAACACAAGATTTTGGCCCTGGACTTTCATCATTGATCGCTGCTTCCCAAAAGGGAGAGATCAAAAGACAATTACGACCAGTAACCAAAATGTTAGCAGCAGCAGTTTCCCTGGGAAGTGGTGCATCTTTAGGTCCAGAAGGGCCTAGTGTAGAAATTGGTGCCAACTTTGGAATGCTAGTGTCTGTGGTGTTGCAAGTATCACAAGAACGCCAGCGTTTACTACTAGGTGCTGGTGCTGCTGCTGGTTTAGCTGCTGGGTTTAATGCTCCCATCGCAGGTGTTTTTTTTGCTTTAGAAGTAGTATTAGGAGCAACATCATTTGCTACTTCTGCGGTAAGTGTAGTGCTACTCGCAGCAGTAGTTGCAGCGTTAATTGCTCATATTGGTTTGGGAGGACAACCAGCCTTTGCCTTACCTGTTTACCAAGTCCGCAGTCCGTTAGAATTACCACTCTATCTTGGCTTGGGTTTATGGGCAAGTGTCGTTTCTCTGACCTATACACAATTAATTCACCTAGCAAAAGCTTGCTTTGCAGGTAAAGTCCCCGGTTTTTCTATTTTCGGAAAAATTCCATTACCTATTCATCCTATTATTGGTGGACTCATTATTGGTCTTACCGCTTTATACTTACCACAAATCTTAGGTATTGGTTATGAAACAGTAGAAGCGATGCTGCAAGATGTGGAGTTTTCACTACAACTGTTAATTTTGCTGTTGATAGTTAAACTGGCTATGACAGCAATCAGTGCTGGAAGTGGATTTGTTGGTGGTGTCTTTGCACCAGCTATGTTTTTGGGTGCTTCTTTAGGTTCTGCTTATGCCAAAATCTTAGCAAATATAGCACCTACAATGAGTGGTTTTATGGCAGCTCCCCCTGCTTATGCGATGGTAGGAATGGCTGCTGTACTTGCTGCTAGCGTGAGAGCGCCATTAACAGCAATTTTATTATTGTTTGAATTAACACGAGACTACCGCATTGTTTTACCGTTAATGGCAGCAGTTGGTTTAAGTGTTTGGTTGGTGGAGCGGATAAAGCCCAATTCAAACTCCAACTCCAATCTTCAACAAATAGGTCTTTCGGAATTGAAAGACGAACAAGCAGAAATTTTACAGCAAATTCTTGTCGAAGAAGCTATGCATCCTTGTCCCAAAAAACTGCCAACAACCATGTCAGTGATCGAGGCAGCTTTGGAAATGACACGCGATCGCACCCGCACTGCTTTAGTAGTTAATGAATTAGGACAATTAGTTGGTATTCTCTCTTTAAAAGATATTAACCGTACTCTTTCTGCTTGGCAAAATTACCCAGATTCCTCAACTACAAATCAGGGTGATCTGTCCAATCAAACCCTAATTGATATTTGTACCACTGATATTCTCTATGCTTGGCAAGATGAACCCTTATCTGAAGCCTTAGATCGCATGTCTGTTCGCGGTTTGCATCAGTTACCAGTGGTAGCATCAGATAACCCGGAACAAATTTTGGGATTACTAGAACGGGAACAAATTACTTTAAGTTGTAATGTAGCACTCACACGTAAAGCTCTTTGCCACTATCTACCATCGGTAACAAAAACAGATGTGGTCACTAGTCATTAGTTATTAGTCAATGGTCAATAGTCAATGGTCAATAGTATTGACTATGGACTATTGACTATGGACTATGGACTCTTGACCATTCACTATATTATGCTGTTGCTTCTAGAATTTCGACCTCTTCTCTTTCATCTGAGTCTATTTGTCTCAGACGAATGTGTTTTTTACCCAAAGTGATGATAAACTCATCTCCGGGCTTTAGATTCATCTGTTTTGTGTAAGCAGAACCTATTAGTAAGTTACCGTTAGACTGCACACTAATTCTATAGCTGGCGCTACGTCCCCCACGACCATTTGCGCTAGGAGCGCTATCTAACTGAATACCTTCAGCATCAATTAAGGCATTCAAGAATTTCATCATGTTGACGCGCTCTATACCATTTTTTGTCACAGTATAGTAGCCGCACTGTTTAGCTTTTTCTTCTTTGCTCAGATTTTCTAGTTCTTTGACTTTCTTGAGCAACTCTTCGCCGGTTAGGGGTTCAATTTTTTTCTGTTTAGCCATCAACTTAGAGCGAAAATGAACGAACGATTGAGTGAGTTGAATCGATTTTATTTTAGCTGAGATTGAGGAAGTGATAACACAATCCTTTTATTTTTATATCAGCTACCGCAAAGTATATTACACAAATCAGCAAATTTTTGCATGTCTATTAATATTTACTTTGAAAATTAATTTAAAAAATCAGGCTGAAGCTGATAACTATCTCTAGTTTATGAAAGACTGCTACACTGTAATCTATATTTGTTTAAGTTTTATAAACCATTGCGAAAAAAGTAGTTTACTTACACTTAGTTGATAATTAACACACAGAACGATAAGTAAAACTGATCCTTAGTCATAGTCATTAGTCATTAGTCATTAGTCATTGGTGAAGACTAATCTTAATGACAAAGGACAAAGGACAAAGGACAAATAAATGAAACTAACTACCAAAGGACATTACAGTGTCAAAGCATTGCTAGATTTGAGTTTGCAAGCTGCTTATGGGCCTGTTTCTACTAAAGCTATCGCCTCTCGTCAGGATATCCCAGCTCCTTACCTAGAAAAACTCCTAATAGAAATGCGTCGTGCTGGGTTAGTAAAATCTGTTCGTGGTAGCATCGGCGGATACCAACTGGCAAAGAAACCTGCACAAATATCTTTAGGAGAAATTTTAGAAGCCGTTGGTGAAACAATAGAACCTTTACCCCATCATCAAACTTCCCCAGGACAAACAGAAGATTGGGTAACATTTACTCTTTGGCAAAGGCTGCACCAAAAATTGAAAGAAGCGTTGTACAGTATTACTCTGGCAGACCTCTATTACGATGCCCGTAGCTGGCAAGCATCTCTTGGTGAAGAAGCCAGTTTTATTGTTTAGTCATTGGTCATTGGTCATTGGTCATTGGTCATTAGTTATTAGTTATTAGCTTTGCACAAATAATGAATGACAAAGCAACAAACAACAAAAGACAAATGACAAATGACAAATGACAAATAACTTCTATGATTGTTTTAATCCTTGCAGCTTATTTAGACTACATTATTGGCGATCCTTGGGGCTGGCCTCATCCCGTGCGAGTAATGGGGTGGATAATTTCTCGTTTCTGCAAATTTGCTTTCATATATTGTCAAAATCCTCTCACACAACGACTAGCAGGAATATTTTTAGGCATTTCTCTGATCATTGGTAGTGGAATAGTTGGTTATTTAATAATACAAACTGCTAAATCCCTACATCCGTTGTTGGGAATTGCTGTAGAAATCATTCTCCTAGCCAGTTGTTTTGCAGCCAAAAGTTTACGAGTTGCAGCTCAAACAGTTTTACAACCTTTAACATTAGGAAAAATCCAGGACGCTCGTTCTACTCTGAGTAATTATGTTGGTCGAGATACAGAAAATCTCACAGAATCAGAGATTTTGCGAGCAATTCTGGAAACAGTCACAGAAAATGCAGTTGATGGAGTCATGGCTCCTCTTTTTTATGCAATAGTTGGCGCATTTGTGCCATTTATCGGCCCAGTTCCCTTGGCTTTGGCATATAAAGCCAGCAGTACACTGGATTCTATGGTGGGTTATCGACAAGCACCTTATACTGATTTGGGCTGGTTTAGTGCGCGGTTAGAAGATGGCTTGACTTGGGTTCCTTGTCGGTTAACGGTGATTACTATCGCGCTGCTGTCGAGTAAACCTTTGCATGTTATCCGAATTTGTCAGCGCGATGCACCCAATGATCCTAGTCTAAACTCTGGTTGGAGTGAGTGTGCATATGCTGCTGCTTTAAATGTACAGCTTGGAGGTACTAATTGGTATCGCGGCGTGGCTAAACATAAACCCCTGTTGGGAGATGCTACTCATCCAATCACTTCAGCTAGCATTGATCAAGCCTTCCAACTAACTCGATATTGCTTTTTGTTATGGTTAGGGATAACAACTCTGTTGTTAATTGCCATAAACAAGTAATCATGAAAATAGGGAATTAGTAATCAGTAATCGGTTATTTGTATTTTTCTTGCTCATCATCTGTTACTGATTCCTCATGACTCGGTTTTTTAGTATAAATTTTGCTCAGGGGGATACTGGTATATGACTATTTCTACCACTTCTACCAAAGCTAAAGTGGTTGAGATTCTCTCATCTGAAGAACTCCGTCGTACCGTCACTCGTCTTGCTTCCCAAATTGTCGAAAAGGCTCGTGATTTATCCCAGTTAGTGCTGCTTGGTATTCATACTAGGGGAGTACCTTTAGCAGAATTATTAGCACGCCAAATTGAAGTGTTAGAAGGTGTATCTGTGCCGGTAGGAGCCTTAGATATTACATTCTACCGCGATGACCTCGACCAAATAGGGCTACGAACTCCAGCCAAGAGCGAAATATCTTTTGATTTGACAGATAAAACTGTTGTACTTGTAGATGATGTGATCTTTAAAGGACGAACAGTTCGTGCTGCTTTAAATGCTGTCAACGAATATGGTAGACCAGAGGTAATTCGTTTAGCTGTACTGGTAGATAGAGGTCATCGTGAGGTCCCAATACATCCAGATTTTGTTGGTAAGCAGCTACCCACTGCCAAAGAAGAGATTGTCAAGGTTTATTTACAAGATATAGATGGAAGAGATGCAGTTGAATTAATTGCAGATTAGCTAATAGGAGAGACGTTGCAATGCAACGTCTCTACTACCCCAAAATTATGACGAAAAATCTCTAACCGAGAAATATCAAGGTGCGAATTTACTACTTATCTGGTTGCAATTGTGAAAATAATTTTTGCCAATCAATAGAAGTAGCGCGATTTTCTCCCTCTTTAACTTCAAAAGTGACGTTACAGGCTTGTGGCTGTGTTAGCGCTTGTACACAAATTTCTGCCACATCTTCGCGACTAATTTTTCCCCTAATATTGTCACCTTGCTCAAATATTAAAGATTTGCCACCTGCTTCTTCTGTCAATGCACATGGTCTAATAATTGTATAGGGAATTCCACTGGCTCTGACACTGTCTTCACCCTTCAATTTCCAAGTTAGAATCCCTCCCAATTGGTCGTTTAATCTAACTGCTGGTGGTTCTTCCTCCAAATTAATTCCTGGACGTCCGGGACGAGTCACCCCTGCGGAACTAACAAGAATAAATTGTGGTAAACTTTCTCCTCCGTAAGCTTTAATTGATTCTAATTGCAAGGCAAAACCACCAGGAGAAAATTGTGGATTTAATTCTCCATCATATTCAAACTTGCTCAACATTAATTGAAATGAGGAAATTTGATTGGTGTCAATTGGCGGAGAATCTTGCAAAATTTTAGCCCTAAATACAGGAGTCAAATCCGCAAAGGGAATCCGAACATTGATCCAAGTATTGGCTATTGTGTCAAAAGAATAACTAAAACCAACTCCATCCCATTTTGTGTCTGTACGGAGAAAGAATTTATAACGCTGCCCATCTCCCTTGACCCGCAATTCTATACCTTCGTAGCCAGATAAATTAAAAGCAGGAGAGAAATTTTTTGTTCTGACAGAAGCAAAGCCACCAGAGTTAGCAGTGGAAACATTACCAGCAAATAAAGCTGTACCTTCTACTAATTGCATATTACTTTCACTGACTCCACCCATGACTACATCATCTACTGCACCCCAGATATTTTTTATTTCTGTGGATGCGTTGGTGAAATCAAATAATATTTTGTCTCCAGAAGCAGATAGATATTTTGCAGCAGCTTCTACCAAGTTTTTGACGCCTCGATACTCTACATTTTCGGGAGTGTCGCCGACTATTTCTGGCTGGTAAAATTTTACACCTTGATAGTATTTTTCTCGCTCTGGAGTATCTCCTTCTTTTGGCTGTACACGTACTGCGGTACAACAAATTATAGCTTGGATATTAGCCATGACCAAGGATGTTAAAGTTTCTGGCTGAGTAATATCCGCAGCTACCAAGTCAACCTGATCACCAAGAATTTGTCTGGCTTTCTCGATGTCACGTACAAGCGATCGCACTCGATAACCCTGTTCAACTAGTCGCCGTACCACTCGCTTCCCAACACCACCCGTCGCCCCTGCTACTAGTATGACACCCACCTGTTTTGCTCCACTTGGTTGATTTTGATTATCTTTAGTATGACCTTGAAATAAATCTTGTATCCAGTTAATCAAAGGTACAACTTCAAAATAAGTAAGGGTTTGGATAAATCGACCTAAGTCCCATTGAGAGCGATTTTTATCAGTCATAATCGTATCCTTACTGTTGTGGATTTTTACTTCGCAATCGGATACTTTCAAAAGTGTAAAAAATAGCAGATATGGTCAAAAGAATTAAATTAAATTGTATTAGTTCTTTTCCATACCATCTATCATTGAAAAATAGAATAAAACCACTAATCAAAAACACTATTATTAATACTATATCTTGCCGACGGAATAAATTCGGACGCACAAAAGGTAAAGCTGATAAAGCAAGGGCTGCAATAATTAAAATTGTACCGATGAGGTTAAGTGGATTTTTAAACATTTATCTATTGGTTAGTGGTTAGTGGTTATTTCTTCATTCCACGTAAACGAATGCATTCCGCAGCAGAAAATATACCTGCTCCTGCTAGCAAAAACTGGCTGATTGGTATTTCTTGATTGCCATAGGATTGATATTCTTGAAATAGGAGGAGTATGCCACTCAAACAGAATACAACAGCAAATACCGCATCGTAATCTTTTGCTAGCCTTGGATAGGAAGAACGAAGGAAAAATAGACCGACTCCAAAAGTTGCTAAACCAATACCTAGCAGAATAATCCAGGTGGGTGCTTTAAATAAAAATAATCCTGCCGCACCGACAAAAGGTAAGAATCTAGCCACAGAGAGAGTTTTGTCTATCCAAGCTGGTGGTGCAACTTGAGAAGCAGGAGTGGAGTAGTCCGTGACACCAGAAGGGGATACTGATGTTAGTGGGTACATATTCATCATCTGTGGCATTGTTGATTGGGTGTTGACAGATGAGATTTGTGCTTGCGTCGGTGGTATTGGATATTGTAATTGCTGAAGATCCTGCAATACTTCTGTTGCAGATTGATAGCGATTGCGATAGTGGTAACGCACCATTTTTTGTAAAATAGTTACTAATCTGGGGGATGCCTGCGCTTGATTTGGCCAAATAATTTCCCCAGTTTCGGGATTATCTTGTAACTGAGTTGGTAATATCCCCGTTAGTGCTTGAATGGCAATTATCCCCACAGCATAAATATCACTATTTGGGCGTGGTCTACCTTGGGCCTGTTCTGCCGGCATATATCCAGGAGTACCAATCGCAACAGTTGCAGTCATTTGACTGGGAGAATTGGCGAGTTGCGATCGCATTTGTTTCACAGCGCCAAAATCAATTAAAACCAATTTGCCATCTGAGTCACGTCTAATTAAATTATCCGGCTTGATATCACGATGAATCACGCTGTAACCGTGAACAAACTCCAACACTCCCAAAACATCCTGCAACATTTGGATAATTTGGCTTTCGCTCCAAGGTTGACCACCCCGCATTTCTGCACTGAGTGGGTGTCCCACAATCAACTCTTGCACTAAACAAAATTCTTCGTTTGCTTCAAAATAAGCTAATAGACGAGGAATTTGGTCGTGATTTCCCAATTGTTCGAGTATTTCTGCTTCACTATTAAATAAGCGTCTCGCAGTTTGCAAATAATATGGTTCAGAACTCGCAGGTTTCAGCAACTTGAGAACACATTTAGGGTTTCCTGGTCGGCGGGTATCTTCAGTAATATAGGTTTCACCAAATCCTCCGGCACTCAGGACTTGGATAACTCTGTAACGACCGTCTAGTAGCTTTCCTAACATGGTGGGCTGGTGCGAGTGTTTTTATTCATCTTGCCACACGATGACAAAATGTTTACTAGCGAAAACAAGAAGGAAAAAGCGAGAATGGAAAAGATAAAAGCTAGTAAAAGAGAATGGTTAATTCTAAAGAATACCAATGACAAGTGACCAATGACCAATGACCAATGACTAATGACTAATACCGATAATTTCTCGATGGTACAAGTCCCCAGATTTATCTGTGAAATCAATTCAAAATCCAAAATCCAAAATCCAAAATCCAAAATCGGTTGACCATGCTTCAGTTTCAACCTCCCGGCTTCGGGCATAAAATCATCCACACCTCATTAGGGTCAATGGTTTACTATACCCAAATTGCAGCACCTTGGTGTAATGGCGATACTGAAGATTTAACACCACTAATATTTTTTCACTGTTTTGGTGGTGGATCTTCTGCTTATGAATGGTCGAAAGTTTATCCTGCTTTTGCGACTTCTCACCGCATACTCGCACCAGATTTAATTGGTTGGGGAGATTCTGCTCATCCAGTACGAGATTATCAAATCAATGATTATCTCACAATCATTACAGAATTTATCAGACACACTTGTTGTCCACCTGTGAAAGTAGTTGCATCTTCTCTAACTGCTGCTTTGATAATTCGACTGGCTATTGCTCAACCTTTTTTATTCCAAACGCTATATTTAGTCTGTCCTTCTGGTTTTGATGACTTTGGACAAGGTTCTGGGCGTAGACTTCCACTTCAGGTGATCAATACTCCACTGTTAGATAATTTAATTTATGCTTTGGGTGCTGAAAATGAAGTGGCAGTAAATAACTTTTTGCAAAGTTTTTTGTTTGCCAAACCGGAACGCGTTTCGCCAGAAATAGTAGAGGCATATTTATTTTCTGCTCAACAGCCAAATGCCAAATTTGCAGCATTGGCATTTTTGCGGGGTGATCTTTATTTTGATTTAAGTTTATATATTGAACAGCTAAATATTCCCACAGTAATTTTTTGGGGGGAAGAGGCACAATTTACAACTGTGAAATTAGGACAACGATTAGCAAAGTTGAATTCAAGAGCAATTCAAGATTTTCATGCGATTCCTGATACAGGAATACTGCCACATCTGGAACAGCCAGAAATAGTAATTGGTTTATTACAGCGATATTTGTAGGTAAATCGAAATAAATAGAATGCGAGTTACGAAAAATAAACACGCTTTAAACCCTTACCAATAACAAATGACAAATGAAACCTAGTTAGTGATCTGTTCTATTTGAGATATAGAAAAACCTGTTAAATTTGCCACCTGTTCTGCTGACATTCCTGTTTGCAGGAGATTTTGTGCTGTTTGTAATAGCCTAGACTCTGCTTGTTCTGCTCTTTGTCGTTCCTGTTCTGCTTTTTGTCGTTCTTGTTGTGCTTTTTGCCGTTCTTGTTGTGCAATTTCTTCTGATGTAGGTAGCAATTCTCCTTCTAATGTTGCCCAACGTAGCCAAGATGTTTCAACACCTTTATAATTTCCATGCCAAACTTGCAGTCCTAACCCCAATGATTTACTGACTAATTGATTGTGTTCATTTGCAACCAAAGGTTGGTAAACTCCATTACTTAAAAAGAAACCAGCCCAATCATCAGGATTAAAGGGGTCAAACCAAAAATATTCTGGCACGCGGATCTGATTTTGATAAATCAACTTTTTCTGATTTTTATCAACTGCGGCGGTACTCTCAGACAATAACTCAATGATCACATCTGGTGCTTTTTCTTCTTCCCAAATTACCCAACTGCGACGTTCTCCTTTTGGAACTCCCAAGACAGCAAAAAAATCTGGTCCTTTAAAATCTTTGTTCCGCACTTGAGCCATGCTGTAGTAGACGAACATATTGCCGCCTACATAGCCATCCTCTCGTTGTTCTAGCCAAGGTGTCAAGGCGTCAATTAACAGATCCATCTGCAATTTATGGCGTTGACTCTCCATTGGCTCACCATCATCATAAGGGAGTTCTGCCTGAGTTGGTGGCAGTGTTACATAGGGTGCTGTGAGGGCTGTTTCGGACATGGCTTTTCACCTGTTGCAGAGCCATTACGGACTCTTTCTATGTTACCTAATTATAAATATGGAGTGCGATCGCATCCTCACGACAATTAAAAATTAAAGCACTAAGAGACTTAAATTCTTTCTAAAATACTAAATAATGCTTTGGGCAATGGGTCGAGAGTACCTTGATAAACTGTTTCCTGAATAGAGATGACATTGAAGCGATCGCCAAAAATTTTCTTGATTTCTTCAGGTGTAAATCGATAAGGGCCTTCTTCTCTTGTTTCCAAATGACTAAAGCATTTCAAAAATAAGTAACCTTTGGGCTTAATCAAATTATGGACAATGCGGACATAATCCTGTCTCAAATCAGGATGAAATACATGAAAACAGCCCCGATCAAACACAAAATCAAACTCTTGATTTAAATGACTATTAAAAATATCATCTTGTCTAAATGTTATATCTAAACCTTCTTCTTTAGCTTTACTCTCAGCCTGAATGATCGCAGCTTCAGAAATATCAGTCCCGGTAACTCGAAAACCTTTTTTCGCTAATGCTACCGCCTGTGTTCCTGGTCCAGTTCCTAAATCCAACACTGTCCCAGAGTTAATCTTCAACTTAGCTAAAGCTTGCTCCAAATCAGCATCCAAATCTGGATTGTACCAAGGCATCGTCTCAACTTGGCGTTCTTGATATAAATTATTCCAATTAGGGAATTCCCGTTGTTGAGTCATGATCCGTCTTCATCGGTGTACATCTATAAATTCGAGCCAAAAATCATTTTTGAATATTCTCAACTCGCTGATTTAATTCTCGAACTTGCCGATTTAATTCTATTTGCCGTTTGATTAAAACATCAAAATCTGATTTCGTGGCTAAATTTGCCCGATTGGGAATAAGTTCTTCTACTTGATTTAAACAACGATTCATTCCCGCAGCAAATTCGTAGCGGGTGACTGGTTGAGAACCACGATATCTCCCATCTGGGTATCCAGAAAAACAACCTATTTGTGTAGTATTACTATCTTCGTTGCTGGGAATTTGTGCCAGTGTTATCGATGGGTAGGAAATAATTGTTGCTATTGCTAAAGTCGTCACTAAAGCAGTTGGAGTAATTTTAGACATTTTTTATACTGCCTCTTGCCTGTTCCCTGTTAAGAGTTCCCTATTGCCTTTTAAATACTAGAGTAACGAAAGAACTAGAGAAGAGAAATAACAGATAATATAAAAAACGCTTCATAGTTCTTAAAATTTTTCTAACACGATGGCAAGAGATTTACGGCAATTTATCAAACTTCTAGAACAAAAGGGACAACTACAGCGAATTACAGCGCCAGTAGATCCAGATTTAGAAATCGCGGAAATTTCCAACCGAATGCTACAAAAGGGCGGCCCGGCGTTATTGTTTGAAAACGTCAAAGGTTCATCTGTACCAGTGGCGATCAACCTAATGGGGACGGTGGAAAGGATATGCTGGGCGATGAATATGCAGCATCCGCAGGAATTGGAAGAACTAGGGAAAAAGCTGGCGATGCTACAACAACCCAAACCGCCCAAAAAGATTTCCCAAGCGATCGATTTTGGTAAAGTGCTGTTTGATGTACTCAAGGCGAAACCTGGACGAGATTTTTTCCCCGCTTGTCAACAAGTGGTAATTCAAGGGGAAAATTTGGATTTAAACAAGTTACCTTTGATACGTCCCTATCCTGGTGATGGTGGCAAGATAATCACTCTGGGGCTTGTAATTACTAAGGATTGTGAGACAGGTACACCCAATGTCGGCGTGTATCGATTGCAACTACAATCTCACAATACAATGACCGTGCATTGGTTGTCGGTGCGGGGTGGGGCGAGACATTTACGCAAAGCCGCCGAACATGGCAAAAAATTAGAAGTTGCGATCGCCTTGGGTGTTGATCCTTTAATTATCATGGCAGCAGCCACACCAATTCCGGTAGATTTATCTGAATGGTTGTTCGCCGGACTTTACGGTGGTTCCGGTGTAAAATTGGCAAAGTGTAAAACCGTAGATTTAGAGGTTCCTGCTGATTCTGAAATTGTCCTCGAAGGAACAATTACACCAGGGGAAATTTTACCAGATGGGCCTTTTGGTGATCACATGGGCTATTACGGTGGTGTGGAAGATTCACCCCTGATTCGCTTCCACTGCATGACACAGCGCCAAGACCCGATTTATTTAACCACATTTAGCGGTCGTCCACCCAAAGAAGAAGCGATGATGGCGATCGCTCTCAATCGGATTTATACTCCCATACTACGCCAACAAGTTTCGGAAATTATCGATTTCTTCTTACCCATGGAAGCTTTGAGTTACAAAGCAGCCATCATATCTATAGATAAAGCCTATCCTGGACAAGCGCGACGGGCTGCATTAGCGTTTTGGAGTGCGCTACCACAGTTTACTTACACCAAATTTGTGATTGTCGTGGATAAAGACATCAATATTAGAGATCCGCGTCAAGTTGTGTGGGCAATTAGTTCTAAAGTAGATCCCACACGGGATGTATTTATTCTGCCGAATACGCCCTTTGATAGCTTAGATTTTGCCAGTGAAAAAATTGGTTTAGGTGGACGTATGGGTATGGATGCAACTACAAAGATTCCACCAGAAACCGAACACGAATGGGGCGCACCTTTAGAATCAGATCCAGAAATAGCAGCGATGGTGGAAAGGCGTTGGGCGGAGTATGGTTTAGCAGATTTGCAACTCACAGAAGTAGATCCGAATTTGTTTGGCTACGATTTGAGGTAAAAATATGACATCAGCGATCTTGCTGGTGTCTAAAAATCGGAGAAAACAATTGAACGATCAAGTTTTTCAGCAAGCGATCGCCTTAGCGTTTTGTAGTATTAGTGTGCTTGTTAATACTGGTATCGCCAATCAAACTGTCCTCGCACAACCACCCAAGCAACAAAAATGTGATATTTATGCCTACGTCATCACCAAAGAGCCACAAGGTCTAAACGTGCGGAGTGGTGCAAGTCCTACTCACAGAATCTTGGGGAAAATAGCTACTAATGAGACAGTCAAGATAGTTGCTGCTTCGGGAAAATGGGTCAAAATTACTGATATCACTGGTGATTTTAAAGGAACGGGCTGGGTGTATTTACCAATGTTAAGTATATCCTCGCGGGGATATGGTACTGATGGTGTAAATATTTACAGCAATGCCAATCAAAAAAGTCAAAAAATTGGCAAAGTTCCCCCCAGCACGAGTGTCAAATTATTAGGCTGTCAGGGAGAATGGGCGCAGGTTGAATATCAAGGTATCAAAGGTTGGTTGGCAAGTGAAGATCAATGTGGTGCGGCGCTGACTAGTTGTTCGTAAGGGGATTGGGGATTGGGGAGTGTAGGAAGTGTGTTGAAAATAGGAATTGGGGAGACAAAGGAAGATGAAGAAAAATATGAAACAAAAGGAGACAGGGAGACAAGGAGACAAGGAGAAAAAGAGAAAAGAAGATCGAAAAAAATCTGACTCTTCATTTTCCAATCCTTCTATCTCTACTTCTGTCACTCCTCAATTGGAAGATTGGATGGAAATTGGTACGATTGTGGCACCTCAAGGTTTACACGGAGAAATGCGGGTGTATCCTGACTCGGATTTTCCCGAACGTTTTGAGGTTCCGGGAAAGCGTTGGTTGTTGCGTACAGGAGAGATGAAACCGCAAGCAGTAGAATTGGTTGCGGGTCGTTATATTGAAGGTAAAAATCTCTACGTAATTAAGCTGGGTGGTGTGGATAATCGCAATCAAGCTGAGGAATTGCGCGGTTGTAAGTTAATGGTTCCTGAAAGCGATCGCCCCCAGTTAGGAGAGGATGAATATCATGTCCTTGATTTAATTGGCTTGCAAGTTTTTATGCAGGAGTCTGGCGAACTTGTTGGTACGGTGGTAGACGTGATTGCTGCTGGTAATGATTTATTAGAAGTCAAGTTACACCAACCACCAACCAGCAACAACCAACAAAAGACTGTTTTGATTCCTTTTGTGAAAGCGATCGCACCAATGGTAAATTTGGAAACTGGCAAGATTGAAATTACACCACCACTTGGTTTACTAAACATTTGAATCTGTTGCTAAAGCATTAAGAAATGGTAAGTTAGTTGGACTAGTAATTGATGAAGATAATCAATCTGAATTAACGACAGAACGAGGAAAAGCTTGGATTAATCAGTTATAAAAACAATTCAAGCTATAAATGCTTTTTTTTGCCGACTGACCCCTCTCAAACTACCAAATGTATATCTGTACCAAAGTTTAAATTTTAAGTAAGAAAATCATAATTCAGTATTTAAGACTCTAGAATATTATTAAATACTGAATTATTCAGTTATTTAGTTAGGTATATTAGTTGAATTCAGAATAAACGACTCCTAAGACATAATTGTCTATTTTTGCTTCTCAGTTGGGAGATAGAGGATATAAAGATATATTTTATTTTTGTTATTTTCACCAAAACAATGGGTCTGAAGCCTCGCCCTAGAAGGGCGACTTTTTCTTAATTTTTAGCTTCCTAATCAATTCCCTAAGTACATCAGACTTTGTTCTCTTAATTGGTTTGCAATACTCTTCAAGATGTGCTAACTCTTCTTCTGTTAATCGGAAAAATACGCTTTTATCCATGGTTTTGTATGTCTAAATGATATATAATAATCACAGACTTAGAGGGAAGTTAGTGAAAGCCAGATACCAGTATCGTTTTTACCCAACAGCACAACAACAACAGAGTTTAGCTCAGTTGTTTGGATGTGTTCGTGTGGTATGGAACGATGCGTTGGCTATCTGCAAACAGTCCAAGAAACTTCTTAAAAACAGTGACCTGCAAAAACTTGTCATCACACAAGCCAAAAAGACTATTGAACGGGAATGGCTCTCAGGCGTCTCTACTACTCCATTGCAGCAGTCTGTTGCTGACTTGGGTATTGCCTACAAAAACTTTTTTGATTCACTTAGAGGCAAACGAAAAGGCAACAAAGTAGGAACTCCAAGATTTAAAAAGAAAACAAGTAGACAGTCTGCAAGGTTTACGCTTAATAGTTTTTCAATGAAATGTGGTGAGGTGTACTTGGCTAAGATTGGCAACGTTAAGCCAATTTGGTCTAGAAGTCTGCCCTCTGCGCCTACTTCTTGTACTGTGGTAAAGGACTGTGCTCATCGCTATTTCCTTAGCTTTGTTGTAGAAGTTGATCCTATTCAAATCGACGCTAAGAACCAAAGCATTGGTATTGATTTAGGGATAAAAACTTTTGCTGTAATGTCAGATGGAACAAAAGCTGAAAGTCCTAGCTATTCAACATTAGACAGGAAAATTCGCCAACTTCAGAAAAAATTAGCACGCCAACCCAAAGAATCAAAACGTAGAAACTTAACTCGAATTAGAATCGCAAAACTGCATAACAAAATTGCCGATACTCGCAAAGACTTTCTACACAAACTATCGA
>NZ_JBHFLM010000074.1:0-23685 GCF_041928655.1 Pelatocladus sp. BLCC-F211
TTGTTAAAAAAACCGTAACCCGACCACGGAAAAAACCATCGGTTGCTGTTTAATACCTAAGATTATTCATACTTTTGCTAAGTCTCTGATTAACTCAGCCCTGCTGGGTCTTTTTGCATGGCTTAGTCTAAACTCCAGAAATCAAGCGATCGCCAATAATCTCAGCTAAAAAGCTGTATTTCCTCTTTGTGTCTTAGTGTCTTGGTGTTTCAAATACTCTTTTTTCACCACCAAGACACTAAGACACGAAGCTAATTTTTCTCCTCCAAGACTAACGTAGACTCCGCCGTCCGTCCAAATTCCTCTGGCGCGTATTGCAGGTGTGCTTCCGCACCAGGATAGCTGAAAGTACCAGGTGTCACAGAACGCACTAAGTAATGTAAGTTATAAACTCCGGGTTCTAAGTGGTCTGCGTAAGCAACAATGCGATCGCTATGGATTGTTTTATACCCAAGTTCCCAATTATCGGTAGAGGTTTGTAATGCAGAGTTGGCTGTTTGAAAACTCTCGTCTACCGCTTCAAATCCTGCTGGAAGGGGATCTGTAATCACTACATGCTCTATAGGATGATCTGCAATGATTTCCAAATCAATGTCAAAAACTTGACCTGTTTTTAAAGCCAATGGTTTATCAAGAGCGTAAATATTGGTTTTTTGGAGGACTTTTTGCTCATCAATTCCGCGAATTGACCGCGACACTCGTAAACCATTATACCTACCTGGTTGATTTCCTTGTAAGCGATAGCGATAGGCGACGAGATAATGCAAATTCCCTTGACCGGATTTTTGCAGTTGCAAATCATGACGCCCATGGGGTAGTTTATCCATGGGGACTTTGATCTCTGCACTCGGATTGCTACCGCGTGTAAATTTCGCTTCTGCGAGTTTTCTTCCAGCTAATTGCACAGTAGCGACAAAATTCGGCGATGTCGGTTCTAGTTGAGCGTATTCTACCAAAGCGGTTAGCGCTTGAGCGTTATCATAACTAGTTTGCCATGTGCCATTTCGTCGCAGTGAAAGTAGGCTTTGCAATAGTCTATCAATGATTTCTGGTTTCGCCTGTTGGGAAATAAACAACCGTAAAGCTTGCGCTTGCGCTTGCGCTGTTGTTGGTGAACTCATCCATCCCCAACTGCGGGGTAAACTGACAGTTGCGGTACGACCAGTTTCATATATATATTGTTGTAGTTGCTTTAAGAGTAAGTTAGATTCGTCTTGCCATTCGCTCAACTGGGATAAATAGCGCGCTAGTTTAATCTGGGTGACTGTATCAAAGGCTTGGCGCTGTTGATAAATATCTGTAACGAAAGTATTGCGTTTGTCTCCTAATTCTGCTATGGCGATTAAGGCGTTGAGTTGCATTTGGCTTTTGCAGGGTTGCTGTTTGCAAAACTCGTATTTTCCGGGATTCGCCAGGATTTTTTGCAAATATCCTTTGAGGCGAGACACCATCGTGGTATCTATATAATTAGGGAAGACTTGATTTGCTGTGGCTAAAGATTCTGCTGTGTAAGCAGAAACCCAAGGGTCAGATTTTTCTTGTCCGGGGAAAGCAGCAAAACCACCATCGCTAAGTTGGAGTTTTTGTAATTGTTCAATAGCTTGGCTGATGTTTTGGGTAGAATTAAATTCGGCAAAAGTCTGATGATATTTTTCCGAGAGAGTTTGGAGGTGAGCAGCAATTAGCAACTCACTCGCCGCAGGTTCTGCAAATGGTAAGTCGTTATTCTGCCAAACTTCCTGCGCTGGTGCTTTAATTTCTGGTATGAGGGTACTTGCTAGTTGAATATCTAAACCGCCTTCTTGAGCAACGGTGTTTTTCTCGACATTTAAAGGAATTTTTACTTGCTTGTTGGTTACGCCTGTTTCTACAACTTGTTCTGTAATCGTTAATGGCTGAATTTCCAAAGGTACTTCAAAGGCATCGGCGGCGATATTATTTAATTGAGTGATAAAGCGAATCTTACTTTCGCCGACATTAGTTGCAACTATTGGGAAGCGGTAAGCTTGGGTAGTAGATTCTGCTTTGGTTTGCAAGTTAGCAGTGTGGGGGTTCTTATTCGTAAATTGGACTGTACCGCTAACTTTACCATTAATATTGAGATTTCCGTTTTGACCAGTGTTGTTTGTCACGGTTAAACCTGCTTGGAAGTTATCGCCGGGACGGGCAAATTGTGGTAAAATAGCGTTAGTTAATAATGGCTTTGTCGTCAAAAAAGTGCTTTCGCCATTACCAAAGCGTAGATTTCCATCGGTAGCGACAACCATGACTCGCCAGGTGGTTAAGTCATCTGGTAGTTTAAATGTAATCTGAGCTTTCCCATTATCATCTGTGATCACAGAACCATTGTAGTAAGCAAGCGCTTGAAAGTCTTTACGGATGCGCGTATTTGCAGCGCCAGCAGATAACCCACCACCGTATCCCCAACCTTTGGGTTCAGCTAAATTTGCTTGTTCTACAACTACCTGGGGACGATTATCACTGAAACGAGTTGCGATCGCCTGTTCGGCATATACTGTATTTACAAGATCCGGTGGACGATAGCCAGAAAGTTGTAGAACTGCTTCATTCACCACCATAACAGTAAATTGTCCTTTGGCGGGATTTCCTTGGTTGTCTTGGAGTTGGAGTTGGAGAGTTTGTTCTGTACCTGGTGCGAGGGTTGTGAGTTGTGGGGTAACTTGCACTTTTAAATATTTGTCTTGGAAGTTGACTTTAAAAGGTGCAAAACCAATTTTCACCAATTTATCTATATTACCTGGTTCGACTTGATTAAGAGGCTTACCCTGTCTGACCAACACAGCTTCGACAGCTGCATTTGGTAACATATCTGGAGTAACGGGAAACTGAATTTGTGGTGCGCCGCCTTTAACTTTGATAACTTGTTGATAAAGGGGTTTGTCTTTAATGACAGCAAAGTACAACTCACCTTCGGGATAGGGAGATTGAATTAAAGCGGTAGCAGTTTCACCTGGTTTAAATTCTTGTTTGTCGAGTTTAACTTCGATATGGTCGCGTTCTTGTGAACCCCAGTATACCGGGTTTTCTCCCGTTGCCCAAATTTGCAAATCGGTGGAGACGTTACATGTAACGTCTCTACAATCGCTGAAACTTGCTCGAATTCGGTAGGAACCAGATTCAGTTGGTGTCAAACTCACAGATTGAGGATTATTTGCAGATGTAACTTCTGTTTGTCCAACTGTTTTATATTCAACTTGATTTTTTGGCGTCCGACTACCTTCCACTACCTGGGTAACGCTGTTGTACTTCATTTGTTGGAGTTCCAAACGCACCCGTTGACCGGATAGAGGTTTGCCTGTGGGGTCGGTTACAATGACTTCAATGGGGAAAGCTTTAAGCGCTTCCGCAACAAAATTAGTTTTTAATCCGATGAGGCGATCGCTCGGCAGTGCCGTAAAAGTTTTAGAATTAGCTACAGCCAGATTAGAAACATCTGTAACTTCCACATCCACCCGGTAAGTCATGGGGTAAGGTAAATCTTTCGCTACCGTGATTGTTTGACTGGTTTTACCATTAGCATCAAGTTGAGTATTAGTTTGCAGAACATCGCTTGGTACTGATGGAGGTTCCTCCGGCCAAAACCATTGTTTACCAAAACTAAATTCTTCCCAACCTTGAGGAATAAAATTAGCTTGTTGACGAGTCACAAAATATTTGGCTTTCCCTCCTTCTGTGGGCGCACCAAATAAATAATTACTCGTAGCATTCGCTTCTACCTTCTGATTAATTAAAGCAAATTCTTGATCCAGATTGAGTTCAACTTTAAAATTTGGTGGTTTAAACTCAGCTACACGAAACTCTCCGGTAATTTCTTTCCCATTCTTACCCTGAGCTTGAATTGTATAGTATCCCAAAGGCTGAGTTTTGTTGATGGGTAATTCAACAGAGAAAGTACCAAATTCATTCGTCGTTTTCGTACCTAAATCTGTTTTTTGTCCATTTGAATTTATCAGAGTTAATTGGTAAGCAGAATTCTTATCCTGTTGGATAGCACCATTTTGCAAATAATCAGCAAAACCAGTCAACCAAGCTTTTTCCCCTGGCTGATATAATTGTCGATCAGAAAATATCACTCCCCGTGATACTGGTTTTCCATCATTCCAATCTGCATAAATACCATAACCATAAGCACCACTATATTCTTCAGTTCGTGCAAACGCCCAATCTTGATTTTCTCGCGCAATTACTAACAACTGTGGTGGACTGAAAAAACTTTGCTGACTATCAAAACATTGCTGTAAATTTTCCTTCGTTAACCTCAAAGTTCCATTTTCATCAGTTTTACCCGAAGCACAAGATACAGGTTGGGGACGAGATTTCGCCTCTAACTTTGACGGATAAATTTGAATATCAGCAGCTTTCACAGGTGAACCATCAGCAAGATGATGTACCCTGATCAAACCCGCATCAGGAAACCACTGACTAAATACACCCAAATTCGTTAACTGTACCAATCCGTAAGTAGTGGGTTCTCGCCACACATCCTTACCATTTTCCTGATATTTATTAGTCCGCGCCTGCACTCCATAAGCTAACATCCCAGTAGCAGAATTTAGCTTTTCTCGCAAAGGAACATTTACCTCAAGCGGCTGATTTTTCTGACTTGCTACCTTAAAACTTTGCCAATTAGAAACTTTCGGTAATAAATCATTATTATCACCTTTAGGATAAGCAGAATTGAAATAAACTAAATCCGTCGGTTCCACTACCCGATAAGCAGCTTTATACTTGGCTTCAGGAAGATTCACCGTCGCAATATTGAGTTGTAAATCTTTACCCACAGGGAAAATATTTAAACCATCAGGAACCCAAATATCTCCTGCCAAATCTCCAGTATTATATCTAACCGTAACTGGTTTACCTAAACTTTGTCCAAATTGATCTTTGAGATTACCACCAATCGTAATTGTATAGTTAGTAGTTGATGCTAAAGCATAAGGATTGATACTAATAATCTTGTCTTGATCATTAACTTGAAGCAAACGCGCAATTGATTTCGGTGCTGGATGAATTTGAATATTTTCAATCGCCGTATCTGCAACCAAGCCATTGTTAAACTCTAACTGCGGACTACCTTTCACAAACCTACCATAAGCACCAGCAGCATCTGGTTGTCCATAAAACTTAATTCCCTGAAACGCCAAAGGTGCATAGGTACTCACCTTACTCACAAACGGTTTATCACTAGCTAAATTGCCATAAGCTGGACGTATACCCTGCTCAAATTCTAAGCGGTAATTTCGAGCTTTTTCTAAACTTTGCCGCAGTACAAGATTATAAATCCAACTCTGTGCCGAAGGGTCGAATTTTTCCAGAGGATCTTGACTTTCTCCTGGTTTATCCTCCTTTGCTAATTCGACTTTGAAACCCACACCTTTATTTTTACCATCAGGAATTAACTGTACATGCTCCTGTACCGAATTTAAATCCAATTCCACATTAGAAGTAACTTGTAACTTCGGCTGTAAATCAATTGGTTCAGCATCCGAATTTTCTACCGGATTTTTACCAGGTAAATTAGTTAATTTAATCGGTTCCGTATTAAAAGTCCAAACCAAATCTTTCTCTAGTCGATGATTTTTTAAATCAGCCAAACCAGCCTTAAGAGTAACTTGAAATCTTGTCGCCTTTGGCAAAGCTTTATCAGCTTGAAATCCTACCATCCGCGGCGTTAAAAAACGAAACTGTCCCGGTAAACGCGGCTCAAGCGCAAACTTTTGTAATAAATTCTGCTGTTCAGAACTATCCAAACTCTCAACCGGAATTAAAGCTTCCTTAAACCGAATCCGAACTTGATTCAAAGGAGCAGCTTCTCCAATCGGACTAATTTGTTCAATCCATTCTGGTAACTTCGGTAAAGGTAACGCTGCAACCTCCGGTAATCTTTCTTTCCCAGCATTAATACCAAATATATTACACCCTGCTATTGTGATACTCAACGTGAAGAATAGCAAGAATTTTATTAAAACTCTGATGAGCATATCTCAGTAATTAATATAGAGTCTTCTTGGTGTCTTGGTGTCTTGGTGGTTCAATAATAAATTTTATTAACCACCCTTCGGGTTCGCCACCTTGCCAAGTTCCCTCCGGGACGCTACGCGAACGTGACGGGAACCGCCAAGACGGCAAGTGGACTCACCAAGGCACCAAGACACTAAGTAAAATTGTTATGCTTTACATTGATAACACTAACAAGACAGTTTGTTCCAGAAAGTAATTACAAATTTTGCAAAGTTAAGTATTATTTAATTTTGGGAACTTTTCAAACTTGCAAATATTTCCCGATGGTAATAAAAATGCTACGTCAGAATTAATATAATTTTTCCCAGGTAGAGGATTGGCTGATGAAAAAAGCAAAGAAATTGCTAATCCCCATCAAGCAGAAAATTTTGCATCAACTCAACCGCAAAACCAGCAAAGTCATCCTAACTTTACTATTAATCTGTTTTCTGATCCGCCTAACACCCTATTTAGTCCCAATCCGTGCCAATGATATTTTACAAACACAACTAGCATTAGAATTTAGCGATCGCAATGGATTACCATTAGGAACAATCCTCACCCGTGATCAAGAACATACAGCAGTAGTACCGCTTGATCAAGTTTCTCCCCAGTTTATCCAAGCAATATTGGCTGCTGAAGATAGCCAATTTTATCATCACGGCGCCCTCGATCTCAAAGCTGTTGCTCGCGCTGTCAAGGATGCTATTCAAACCAAAAGAATTGTTTCCGGTGCTTCTACAATTACCATGCAACTAGCGCGGATGCTAGATAACTCTCCGCGTAACTTATCAGGTAAAGTTCAGGAAGTTTGGTTAGCTTGGCGATTAGCAGCAGGAATGAGTAAAGATGAAATTCTTGCTGGTTATATCAATCGTCTACCAATGGGCGGTAATGTTTATGGTGTGGAAGCTGCTGCTCGTACCTATTTTTCCATACCTGCGAGTGATCTGAACCTGGCTCAAGCTAGTCTTTTAGCTGCTATTCCTAATAATCCCACTTATTTTGACCCACTGCAACATCAAGAACGCGTCAAACAACGCCAGAAATATGTTCTTAATCGGATGGTAGAGGATGGGTATATTAAAGATAGTGCGATCGCCCAACGTGTATATAATGAAGAAGTTGCCTTCCAGTCGCGCCAAAAAGGAATTTTCGCCGCACCACATTTTTTGTTTTGGTTAGCAAGTCAGCAAAATACCCCATCACCGAATTACAGAAACTCTATTCGCACAACAATAAATAAGTCTTTACAACAATTTGTCGAAGCACAGGTACAACAAGTACTTTCTTCCCTGACTGCGAATAATGTTCACCACGCAGCTGCTTTAGTTGTAGACAACCACACTGGCGAAGTTTTAGCCTATGTCGGTTCACCGAATTATTTTGATGAAGCAAAGTTGGGGCGTAATGATGGAGTACAGGCGCTACGTCAACCAGGCTCTACCCTCAAACCTTTTTTGTATGAATTAGCTTTAGAAAAAGGTGTAATTCGCCCAAATACTATTTTGGCAGATGTTCCTGCATACTACGCCATTCCCGGTGCAAAAGTTTACAATCCCACAGATTACAACAAAAGTTTTCTCGGTCCTGTGCGAGTACGAATAGCGTTGGCGAATTCTCTGAATATCCCAGCAGTCAGGGTGTTAGAAAAGGTTGGTGTAGACAGTTTTTTAAGTCGTTTACACGAATTAGGATTTGCACATTTAAATCAAACCCCAGAATATTATGGACTCGGTTTAACTTTGGGTAGTGGCGAAGTAAGTTTGTGGGAACTAGCCCAAGCTTACCTGACAATGGCAAGAATGGGAGAAAGTACGCCATTATTAAATACATTTTCCCATTCCTCAATCCAAAATCCAAAATCCAAAATCACGCCACGTGCTACAACGGGGGGAACCCCCGCAACGCAGTGGCTCCAAAATCCGACGACATGGCAATTAATTACTGATATGCTCAGTGATAACCATGCCCGTGCAACAGCTTTTGGTGTAGACTCGGTGTTAAGTTTACCTTTTCCAGCAGCTGTAAAAACAGGCACTTCCTCTAATTTTCGCGATACCTGGACAGTTGGCTTTACTGCTGATTACACAGTCGCTACTTGGGTAGGTAATTTCAACGGCGAGCCGATGCGGCAGGTATCCGGTGTTACCGGAGCCGCACCCCTATGGAATCGGATTATGTTGCACCTACACGAACATCATCAACCCGCTAATTTTTCCATTCCAGAAGGGTTAGTACAATTACCAATTTGTGCAATTTCTGGGTTAAAACCAACACCGGATTGTACATCTGTAGTTCAGGAATATTTTTATCCAGAAGATATTAGCGCTTACAAACAGCAAAATAATTTCACTTTATCTAGTCAGTATAATGATTGGTTAGCCAAACAACCACAGTCTCACTTTGGTTCTGGTAAACTGAAAATCTTGTCTCCTCGCAATGAAGATTTATTTTTGCTGTTTCCTGGTGAAGAAGGACAACAAAAATTAGAGTTCAAGCTAGCAGGAACTTCATCTGAGTCTGTAGAGTGGTGGTTGAATGGTAAAAAACTGGCGACAAGTTCAACGAAGTCTTTGTTTTGGTATCTACATCCCGGTAGCTGGACTTTGTCAGTTAAAAGTGGTGAACTGACTGATAGAATCACTTTTCAAGTGGAGTTAGCTAAGACTACACCAAAGCGTCGAGGCTTTTCTGTTGTTAATTCTCACATAAAGAGCGATCGCCAATAATCCATAATTTTAAGGTTCGTAGTAAGGACTTTAGTCCTCAAGAAAGGACTAAAGTCCTTACTACGAACTTAACTGATTTATTCTCACCGACTTACTTATATACCAGAAAAACGTTATTTTTCTGACAGATTCAAGTTTATTTAATCGTTTTTCCGGAAACAGACATTCAGGAATGGATGATATACATTAAGGATGAAGATTTTAAGTTCATCCACATCTGTAGGTATAATCCTGTTGCTAGACAGAGTAATACCATAATCCGCCTCAATATCCATAGCTAAGACAGATGCGGTAACTTAAGCAGAGTATTTACTATTGATTTTGAGATTTATTTAGTTAAAATTACTGTTCTATCTAAAAAACCAAGGTCAGTACAATGACAACTGCACAAACTGAGTTAAACAAAAAAGCACCCAAATCCACAAAGAGAAAACAGTCTTTTCGCAACGTGGATATTGGTACTCCATTAAAACCAGTACGCCAACGCCAGAAAAAGCAGGAATACGAAGCACTCAGCGACTGGTCACATGCTAGTTAATATGTTGGTTATTGGTCATTAGTTATTGGTCATTTTTAAATTTTATTGACCACAACCACTAACTAATATACAGGTCTTGCTGTCATCGCTAACCAAAGACTGAACACTAAAATTAGCAGGCCGATTTTGACAATTAGGTAAATAACATTTTCAGGTATGGGAATATCATACATAGCTTTTACCCCCTTTCCTGTACATAACTTTGAAGAGTTTGTATTGAGGACTTTAGTCCTCATCTGAACTCTCTTAAACTTGTGTATTTATATTCTCTCCTAAAATTGAATCAAGCAAAATCTAAAGTAAAGCTTCAGTAAAAATATTTAACATATTTACATATAGCAATCCTAAATCATTCGTGAATAACAAGCTCCCCGACTTATTATAGACACCCGTAGAATGGCTTCCCGGAGGATAGAAGTCGGGAATCTGGTTATCTCAACTTTCACAAATCATTATAGAATTGCTAAAATATAAAGCAAATTGATGCTTGTTATCAGTCTACAGCATTAATTTTGATGGGTAAATCTGTTCGTAGTGTAGACTTGATTCCTCACATATTCAAGCACTAAAGTGCTTACTACAAACATATCAAAATTGTTGTACACTAATATCTTTATTCATACGATAATTAACCAACTTTACACCCCGGCGTTCTACTGTTTGTTGATTTATAACTTGAAATCCTTTATGCTCAAAAAAACCTTTGGCAGTGATACTTACTTCTGCAAATAGTCTTTTAATTCCTAATGCTTCTGCTTGGGTTTGTAGAGTATCTAAAAGTTTACTTCCTACCCCCATTCCTTGAAAATCTTTATGGCAATAAAAACAATCTATATGTCCATCAGGTTCTAGTTGAGCAAACCCAATAATTTTTCCATCTAATTCTGCTACATAACTCATCTTGGAATGTAAATGTTCATTCCATCTTCGATAATCCATGTATTGAGGCGCCCATGCATCTACTTGCTCTGGGGTATAATCTTGAATATTAATATTGTGGACAGTATCATAAAATAACTGCATAATTTCTTGCGTATCTTGATGATGAAATTGTCTGATAATCATTTAGATGGGGGTCGTTATGCTGAGGTCATTTTACAAGAGCAACGCTTCTGGATTGCAGAATTAGAATTAGGTCTAGGTGTGTGGCAAGGACAATATCAAAATATTGATCAACTGTGGTTACGCTGGTATAGTGCGACGGGTAGCTGGGTATTAACGCCTACAGAACAAGAACACCAACGAACACAAAGGTTGATAGCACAGTTACGCTCGCTCGGTGTCGAACCTGATTTAGAGTAGTTTATCTAATTTCTAAATAGCTCTCATACCTATCAGAATTAGTATAAGGTTCTACATTGGGATCGGCATAAGGTTCAGGATTGGGATCTAAATAGGGTTCTACGTTTGGATCAACATAAGGCTCAGGATTAGGATCTACGTAGGGTTCTATGTTGGGATCAGCATAAGGTTCAGGATTGGGTTTTGTATAGGGATCTAAATTGGGATCTTCGTAGGGTTCTATAATTTGGTTGGGATCGGAGATATTCATAATGCCTTTAATCTAATTCTACGCCGTCACTGAGTATGAAAACTTTTATTTATTGACAATAAAAACCAAGAAATTACTTAGAAAATTTACTCATATCTAATTATTATTTGCCAGTAAATATTAATTCGCATCTATCAATAGGCTGTTTTTTAAGTAAGTCGGCACACTGAAACTACTAGTGAGGGTTGTCATTTGTCATTTGTCATTTGTCAAAGGGGAAAGAGTAAAAGGAACAAACAACACACATGAATTCCCCTTACCCTTTATTTACCCTTTAACCGAACTGTAGCAGTTGCTTATTCTCCTACATCAACCAAGATACTCCCATCCTCTACACGCACAGGATAGACTGATAACTGTTTTTCTTGTGACACCATACCCATTGCCTTATTCACCACAGGGGGCCATGTGATCCATTCTTTGACTTCACCAGTGCAGAGATCAAAAGCACTACGATGCCAAGGACAAACGATCGCACCATTTAATATTTTGCCTTTTTTGAGAGACAATTTCAGATGAGGACAAGCATTATCTACTGCATAAAATTGACCTTCGTGATTAACCAACAAGATTTTCCGGCTACCAACTGTTACCACTTGTCGCGCACCAGGGGAAAGTGCATCACTTGCTAGAACTTTCGTCCAACTCATAGATTCTTCTCTCTTAAGTATTCTGCTTCTATAGTTTCTCGCAATTGTGACCAAAATTTGTTGCTAGTTAGTCAATAGTCATTCGTCATCAATCAGTTAACAGTTACCAGTTACCAGTTTAATTTGATAACTCATAACTGATAACTGACTAAGCTGTCCTCCTTATCCCCGATCCCCAACCTCTCATGCGAACATAATATAAAATTTGGTTGGTATTAACTCACACCTTAACAAAATGGCACAGGGAAAAATATTACTGCAAGCTGATACTTTCTGGACAAGAATTAAACAGCAGACTGAACATGCTCTTGCTACCAATGCGATGGTTTCAATACCGACAGACTCGGAATTTGTCGAGCAAGATGGTGTTTGCTTTTTGGTGCGGATTGTGTCTAACCTTACTCGTAAGGATGAAGTCAAGCAGAAACCAGAAACACAAAACGGTTCTGCTGCAAAAGATTTTAATCCTTTTCTTCCCTACGAACAGAATTTATTTGTTGCAGATATTTCTGATACCCATGTGTGTATTTTGAACAAATATAATGTCGCGAAGTATCACCTGCTATTGATTACCCGTGCTTTTGAAGAGCAAGAAAGTTTACTGACATTAGCAGATTTTGCTGCGATGTGGTCATGTATGGCTCAATTTGATGGGTTGACATTCTACAATTCTAGTAAAATTGCAGGTGCTAGTCAGCAACACAAACACTTGCAACTTGTGCCATTACCACTAACACCTACTGGGGTACGAATACCGATTGAACCTCTCCTCAAATCGACTCAATTTCACAATTCAATCGCAACTATCCCAGGATTTGATTTTGTTCATGCTTTTGTACCCCTAGATTATCTCTGGAAGCGATCGCCATTTGCAGCTGCTGAGGCAACTTTAGAGTGTTATCATTCTCTGCTACAGGCAGTGGGTTTAGAAAATACACAATCTAGAGCTTACAATTTGTTGGTAACACGAGAATGGATGCTGCTCGTAGCGCGATCGCAAGAATGTTTTGCATCTATACCAGTTAATTCACTGGGATTTGCTGGAACTTTGTTTGTGCGAAACGAGCAACAAATGCAAACTCTCAAAGAATACGGGCCGATGAGTGTGTTGAAAAATGTCGCCATACCGAGAAATTAGCGATCGCCAACTCTGGGAAATTTAACTTAACTGTTTCAGCTTTCCTCCAGTAATCTGAGTTAGCGGTTCATTAACATCAAATTTCTTAGCGCTGATATTCTCAATTCCAAAAGACTTTAAACGCGCTAAATGTTCTGTGATAAATATATCTAATAATGATTCATCCTCAAACAAATAAATTCCTCCTGTTTCTCCAGCATTTGAATTTTCTATCCATATTTTCCACAACAAACCAGGGGTTTCGGAAAGGTTGTGCGCCAGTTCTGAATATGCTTGCGCCATCTCATTTCCCCAGGGGCCATTAAAATGAAAATTAATCTGTAAAAGCTTTAAAGCCATCGTTAATTACCTCTTTTGCTCAATAAAAATTACTATTAAAAAACATTCAATTGCAGAATACAAGGAAGACAACAGCTTTATGGGTGTGCATTTGTGTTTTTTCCGGTAGCACACCCAATAAATGATCAACCGCCATCATCTTACTATGAAAGAAATTCTAATCCATACTTATTGACAGCAATTTCAATCGCCTTTTCAATGTCAGCAGGATTTGGAGGAGACAAAAGATTACGCTTTTCTTCCTCACTCATTGGTTCCACAATTTGCTGTCCCATTTCTGAGAAAAACTGCTCGGCTCCTGCTGGTGTAATAATCATTAAAATTTTGGCAGGATTTGAACCAATGTTCTTGAAACCGTGATATTGATTTTTAGGAAAATTAAAAAATGTTCCAGAAGTAGCAATACTAGTCCGATCTTCAAGCTGATACTCAATTTCTCCTTCTAAAATATAGTGTGCTTCATCAGCTTGATCATGACGATGAGCTGGAATCACACTTTGCGGTTGCATCAGAACTTCAGTTATTGAATAGGCTCCACCTGTATCTTCACCTGTAGCCAAAAAAGTATATAAATCACCCAATACTAAATACGTATAACCCTTACCTGGCTGGACTAATGTAGTTTTATGGTTGAATGTCATGGTGATTCTCCTTTGGATGCGATCACATTTTTCTAGTTAGTTAACTATTCACCAACAGAGTTTTACGCAAAGCGATCGCTATTCTGAGCTTGAAGTTACTTACTACACACATAGAACTGGATACAATACTTCATCAAATCTGACACAAAATTTACTTTGCTTAAAATTTTAAGAACCCCAGCTCCTCTATATCTTTGATTTTTACTGTTTTTTTCAAAAAAATGCGTAAACTTACAATCCTCTCTTGATTAAGACTATAGAAACAAACAATTAAGCAAGCTTAGGTAAATAAAAATACTACGAAAGACGAGATAACACCGTCTATAAACTTCATATCTGATTGTAATCAATTACAAAAATCACAACAAATACATTTATCTATAGCAAAATACTTAATTTCACTAACTAACCAAACAAAGGAGAAATCAAAATGAAAATCTTAGTAGAGAATACTAATAAACAACTTCCTATCGGAGCATTATCTTTTACAAAGAATACTGGTAAACAGAATATTATTGATAAAAAACCAAAACTTTCGATGATTTGGGTGAAAGAATACAAAGGAGAACGTGAAATATTAGTTGCCAAATGGATTGCTGAATAACAATAATTGGATTCCATTAGCGAATATAAGCAGCAAGACTTGGGAGAAATTAAGTGCGATCGCTGACTTACGTGTTCCTCGAAAAACAAGAACCCCGACTTCCTAGAGAATTCGGGGTTTTGTGTCCTTCGATAGGAACATGACAAGAAAAATGATATAAATCAAAATAAGAATAAGCTGCAATCAGGAGGCGCTGCCATGTCTGGTTTAACGCAAATAATTAGAAACTTCTTTATTCGCCTGGAAGCCCTTTTATATCAGTTTTTTGGTTTGATCAAAAACATCTTTTCCCAGGTATTTGGTTTTTTAGCTAGGATATTTGGGTTCTCCAAGGCGGGCTATTTCTTAGAAACCAATGATGCAACCAGCATAAAATCATCTCAAAGCAAGCAAGTAACCGAGCCGGAGCCAAAGACACCTCCAGAACCTTCCATCACTACTCGTCGCCGTCCCGATCCCAAAATGGACTATTTCCGTAAGATGGCTGAAGAAGTGAATAAAGCCTCTTAGTTATGGGTGTAGGGGTGTAAAAGTGTAGGGGCGCACGTCTGTACACCCCTACAACCTATTGTGATCCAAAGTGATGAATTACTTACAGCTACTAACTATTTTGCTACTAGCAAAACAGACTCTAATTACTTAGCTGCTTTCTCTTGGATTCTTTGTTTAGCAGCTTTGAATTGAGTAGCTAGTTGCTCGCTTTCATCGCTACTCATGTTGTTACGAATCGCAGCAAACATTGTGCTTTCTTCTTGACGAATATGATCGCCAACAACATCCATTAGCTGTCTAATTTGATCCTTAAATTGAGAAGCAGAGGGATCAATAGCTTTGATTTGCTCTAATCTCCGCTTCATATCTGCTTGCTCATCATACAATTCTTGAGTATCGCTTGCACCGTAGAATGAACGTACTCTTGGGTAAACCACTTCTTCTTCAGCTTCAGCATGAGCGCTCAAATCCTTGTAGATTTGACCAAAGTATTCTTGAATCTTTTGAGGATTGTTGCTTGCTAACAATTCAGTGAACAAGGTGTTGACTTTGTTGTGATCCAAGCGAATGACATCTTGGATGTTCATATCCTTTTTATCACTACCTTGGGTAACAGCACTACCAACAACACCGCTTAATGCAGCCATCGCATCTTGTACGCGTCCCCAAATACCTTGGTCTGCATCTTGTCCGGTAAGTTCACGAACACCCAAGATTTCTAAAATACCTTTGAGTTGTTCTTGGTGAGCGCGGTTTTCAAAGTTAACAGTATTTAAAGGCCCAATTGCCATCATCACATCTGCACCAACTTTTTGTGCTGCTTTGTGAATTGTCAAGCCGGACATTACTTGTTGATGCTTTAATAATTCATGCTGAAATACTTTTTCATACAGGCTTAATTCAGATCCTTGCATCAATTGCCGAACCTTATTAACCATTTCTGTAACAGTTTTTTCTGGCTGGGCTTGAATGCCATATTGGACATTAACTGTTTCCAGAACGCCCTTATTTTTGCGATCATCTTCGATCATCTTCCGAATGCGATCGCGAATTTCGTTATCGTTAATTTCTTTCAAAAATTGCTCTTCATTTTGAATGAGCAAATCTTGGATTACTCTCATATCTGCCAATTTTGCAGCAATAGCAGAACGTTTAGTGTCATCTAAAGTGACAACCATGTTGTATTCTCCTCTAAAAGTTTTGTTCTCTTTACTTTTCTCAGGTTACATAACAGTTTCGGAGACTACCATCTTTCTTTTGAACGATAACCCCAAAACTAAGGAAATAAAAATTTCATTTTTAGGATAATTTTAAAATTCCAGACACATTTATACTTTGAGATAGATTACTCATAAAACTACACTTCCATCGCCAGATAGATAAAATTTACTTCCCACTTTTATAGATTGACTCAAGGATATTAGACAATGTTGAATATGGCGATAGTCAGGAAGTATCACTGGAACTGACAAAAGCTTTAGTGAATGCAAATAGTCAAATTTTGAATTTGAAAAACTTTGATTTAGAGGGAATAAACCTAAGAATTAAAAGATTAGAAGTGGAAGTAGGCAAACTCATCCTTAAAGCAGAAGCAGAAGTTGAACAAATCCCTTCAGCATAAAGTTACTTCAATTCTTAAAAGGTGAAACTATGGATACTCAAGAAAGAAACTCTACACCCTATCCCAATATTCCAGCATTTTTAGAAAGTGACGATAGAGAGTTTCGTGATACTGGTGTACCTAGTACTGTGTCAGTTGCAGGTCATCCCATCCATCCGATTCTTGTGCAATTTCCGATTGCATTTCTTGTAGGCGCTTTGTTAACTGATGCGGTTTTCTGGTTCACAGATGATAGTTTTTGGGCGAGGGGTTCTTTTTGGTTAATCACTGCTGGTTTGGTGGGTGGTGTCGCAGCAGCTATAACGGGACTTTTGGATTTTTTGAGAATAGGGCGAGTCCGCAAACGTACTGCTGGTTGGGCGCACTTAATTTTGAATGTGAGTGCTTTGGTCTTGACAATTATCAACCTAGTATTACGTTGGAATCATCCAATATCGGCTGTACTACCTTGGGGACTTGTAATCTCAGTAGTTGTAGCTACACTTCTTGGTGTTTCCGGCTGGTACGGTGGAGAATTAGTCTACCGACACAAAATCTCTGTTATTGGTAACGGTAATCCAGATCAACCATAATAAGAGGGATAAGGGATCGGGAATCGGGAATCGGGAGAAGACGCGGTGACAAGGAAGAGTTGGTGACGCGAAGAATCTATCAAAAATATTCCCCGTGTCCTCCTTATCCCCAATCCCCAATCCCCAATATTTAGAGAAAAACGTGTCAAAAATAACACAAAGCTTTTATATAGCAGCTTCTTTGCTCATCGTTACAGTGATGGGCTTTTTATTTAAATACTATACTGGTTTTGCTCATAAATGGTTCAATGATTATGGAGCTGCTGTTTTCTACGAAATATTCTGGTGCTTGTTTGCTTTTCTATTTTTCCGTAGACCAAAAGCTATTATCCAAATTCCCTTATGGGTCTTTATCATTACCTGTATATTAGAATTCCTACAACTATGGCGTCCTCCCTTATTAGAGCAAATCCGTGCTACTTTAATAGGTAAATTATTGCTTGGTACAACCTTTGTTTGGTGGGATTTTCCTCATTATCTAATTGGCTGTATTCTAGGTTGGTGGTGGCTGCGACTATTACAAAGAAAAGGTTATGCAAATAAAAGTCAAAGTTAAACCAAACTCAAAAGTTCAAAAAATTGAAGAAACTAGCGATGGCAGTCTAAATATACATTTAAAATCGCCTCCTGTTGATGGTAAAGCGAATGAAGAATTAATCAAAGTTTTATCTGAAAAATTTGATATTGCCAAATCTAGAATTAGAATTAAGTCTGGTGTGTCATCAAGACAAAAGCTCATTGAGATAAACACAGATTTTTAGAATAAAAAAACGTTTTAATAGGATTAAGTCAGAATAGCAATTCTTGCAAAACTTCAAAGGTAAGGCAGGTATGATTTACCAATTACCTTATCAATCGGTAATGCCTAGCCTAATCTATATATACCAGGTATGACAGAGCGATCGCATTCCTGCAACAACTAGTGAAGCACTCTTGATAAAAAATTAACTCGTTTTCTAAGCTCATGCTTGAAAACGAGTTGGTAGATGCAAACTATAGTAAAAATCAATGCTGTACTTCTTCTTTTATTGAGATATATCTTGGTTGGCTTTTTACTCTTTCAATCCATGCTTGGATAGCAGGAAATTGTTTCAAATCATATCCACCTTCATCAGCTACATGAGTGTAAGCAAACAAGGCAATATCAGCGATCGTATAACGTTCGCCAACAAAAAAATTATGACTCTGTAAATGATTTTCCATCACTTTTAAAGCTCTATAACCAGATTCACGTCTTCCCTCTATCGCTTCCTTGTATTCTTCTGCTTTACCTAGTACAGAAATCCAAAATCTTAAGGGTGCAATAAAAGGCTTAAGGCTGCACTGTTCAAAAAACAACCATTGCATTACTTGCGCTCGTAAAAAGCGGTCATAAGGTAAAAATTCTGTGCCTTCGCTCAAATAAACTAATATGGCATTTGATTCTGCCAAATATTTACCTGGTTTAATCTCCAATACTGGTATTTTTCCATTCGGATTTTTGCTTAGAAACTCTGGTGTTCGAGTCTCATCTTTCAAGATATTCACCTCTACCCTCTCAAATGGCATACCAATTTGTGATAATAAAAGACGTATCTTGTAGCCATTACCTGAAGGTAAAAAATCGTACAATCTTAGCGTTTCCATGCCAATATATTGCGAGATGAAGGTTTTGATTGATTATCATGCAGTAAAATACAATCATATTTCAAAAATACTTATAAACAGAAGAAATTTTTTATAAATGCTGCAATTACAGACGAAATAAATTCTCTGGAAAATAAATTTTAGTTAGGTATTATTTTTATCATTAAAATGTTTAATTCGAGTTAGTTAACAAGGATCAAACAATGTGTGGAAGATTTACTTTAAGCGTATTTCCAGAAGTTTTAACCCAATTTTTTGAAGTCGAAAAAGTTCCCGATATCAAGCCGCAATATAACATTGCACCTACGCAAATGGTCTTGGCGGTTTTGTATAATTCTGAAAATCATAAACGTGAAATTCAGCAATTACGTTGGGGTTTAATACCTTCATGGGCCAAAGATCAAAGCATGGGAGCAAAGCTCATTAATGCGAGGGCTGAAACTGTCGCCGAAAAACCAGCATTTCGTCGCGCTTTCAAGCACCAACGCTGTTTAGTAGTAGCAGATGGCTTTTACGAATGGCGAAAACAAGATGGTAAAAAGCAGCCATATTATTTTCATCTGTTGAATGGAAAACCCTTTGCTTTTGCAGGGCTGTGGGAGGAATGGCAATCACCAGAACAAGAACAGATAAAATCTTGTACAATTTTGACAACCCAAGCTAACGAATTACTGCAACAGGTTCATGATCGTATGCCAGTAATTCTCCAACCGGAAAATTATGATTTATGGCTAGATCCTCAAGTTCATGACGGAGAATTACTACAGCCGCTACTACACCCCTATCCTTCGGAGACGATGACTAGCTATCCTGTGACAACCTTGGTGAACAGCCCCAAAAATAATAGCCCTGAGTGCATTACCTCGTCAGCGTCGTAATACCATTTCTTTATGAGACTGCGCCAAATTTTGTTGACTTCTTCTTTCTTTGTGTCCTTTGCGCCCTACCCTTCGGGTACCACAAAGGACACAAAGGACACAAAGGACACAAAGAACACAAAGGAAGAATAGTTTCACAGAGCTATTGCGTAAGTCCTAAATCAGTTAAATTAGCTAATAGTTAAAAAACTCCTGCTAGTAGCCCAACATCAATAGAGGCGTCATATGCCAAGAACTCAGAAAAACGATAATTTTATTGATAAATCCTTTACAGTTATGGCAGACCTAATTCTGAAGATTCTGCCGGCGAACAAAAGAGCAAAAGAAGCGTTTGTTTATTACCGAGACGGGATGTCGGCGCAATCAGAAGGAGAATACGCCGAAGCGCTAGACAACTATAAGCAAGCTTTAGAACTAGAAGACGATTCCCTTGATCGCGGTTACATACTCTACAACATGGGACTAATCCATGCTAGTAACGGCGAACACCAAGTAGCTTTAGAGTTATATCACCAAGCACTAGAGTACAATCCCCGCTTACCTCAAGCCTTAAATAACATCGCCGTCATTTATCACTATTTAGGCGAAAAAGCCAAAGAAGCAGGAGATGAAGACGGTGGTGAAGCACTGTTTGACAAAGCTGCTGACTATTGGGTGAGAGCCATTCGTCTCGCTCCCAACAACTACATCGAAGCCCAAAACTGGCTGAAAACCACAGGTAGAATGCAAATTGATGTATTCTTTTAGTCCAGAGTCCATTGTCAAATGTCAATTGTTAAGATTTCTTGACCATTGACCAATGACCATTAACCATTGATCATTGACCAAATTTTATGCTCGATCGCGAACAAGTCCATAAAGTAGCCCATCTTGCTCGTTTAGAATTGACACCAGAAGAGGAAGAACAATTCACTACTCAACTGGCTAGTATTCTGGACTATTTTGAACAGCTCAGTGAATTAGATGTTAGTGACGTACCACCCACAACACGGGCCATTGATGTCAGCAATGTGACACGCGCCGATGATCTTCAACCATATAGCGATCGCGAAGCGATTCTTCAAAGTGCGCCAGAACAAGAAGGTGAATTTTTCAAAGTGCCAAAAATTCTGAATGAGGAATAAGTTGGTTGTTAGTAGGGGCGTACTCTAGGAGAAGCCGCGCATAGACGCCTTGCGTCTTCCCATAAGGGTAGCAAAGCTAAATATTGTTGTAAAAATGCTTCGCCCCTGTTGGTTATTTACCACTAACTAATAACATCATCAAAGGAGAATAACTATGGGTTTGGGAATTCTCAAGGATGGTAAGTGGCTATCTGAACGGGAACAGGAAGATTCAGCAGGTAAATTTATCCGTCCTTCAACCACTTTCCGTAACAAAGTTACCGCCGATGGTTCTAGTGGGTTTCAGGCTGAAGCAGGGCGTTATCATTTGTATATTTCCTGGGCTTGTCCTTGGGCGTGTCGTACTGCAATTATGCGCCAACTCAAAGGACTGCAAGATATTGTTGGTATGTCCGTGGTTGCTCCCGAAATTCACGACAACAGCTGGGAATTTGCAGATGAACCAGGTTGTATTCCTGATACTGTCAACGGCGCTGATTATCTCTGGCAAATTTATCTCAAAGCTGATCCCAACTATAGCGGACGTGTCACAGTTCCCGTTCTATGGGATACACAAAATAATACAATTGTCAATAACGAATCCCGCGAAATTATCCGGATGTTTGATACTGAGTTTAATCATCTTGCTCAGGACAATGTAAATTTTTATCCAGAAAATTTACAAAAGGTTATTGATGAGACCATAGATGCTATTTACCAACCGATTAACAATGGTGTGTATCGCGCAGGATTTGCAACTAAGCAAGCAGCCTATGATGAAGCAGTAACAGAATTATTTGACGCTCTTGATCATTGGGAAAAAGTTTTAGGAGAGCAACGTTATCTGTGTGGGGATCAAATTACTGAAGCAGACTGGTGTATGTTCACAACTTTGTTTCGCTTTGACCCAGTCTATTATGTGCATTTCAAATGCAACTTACGCCAGATTGTAGATTATCCTAACTTGTGGAATTATCTCAAAGACTTGTACCAACAGCCAGGGGTAAAACAGACTTGTAACTTAGACCACATCAAGCGACATTATTACCGGAGTCATCCCAAAGTTAACCCGACTCGGATTGTTCCTAAAGGGCCACTGATTGATTTTGATGCTCCCCATAATCGCGATCGCATATTCGCAAAATAATCTAAGCAAAATAATCTAAATATTCATACCTTTGCTACTCATTTAATCCCCAATCCCCAATCCCCAATCCCCGTTGCCCCTTATCCCCAGAGGGGGCCCCACCTTCCCCAATCCCCAATTCCCAATCCCCAATCCCCGATTCCTACCGACAAGCACTGACTTATGGAGTAGACTAATCTCAAGGTGTGAGGAATGGGAACATGGCTAATCCAAAACCAGGGGCTAAATTGCTTTCTTTAGCTTTCATTGGTGTATGTTTTTGTGTCGGAATTAGTATTGGATTGGGTATTCGTTCTAAGCGATCGCAAGCTACAGATACAAACAACCTACCCAGTGAATTTGTCCCAGAGCCAAATTCACCTCCACTGATCAAAGAGCCTAGCTATACAGACACTATTACCATTCAAGCAGTCGGGGATGTGATTCCTGGTACGAATTTTCCTAACAATAGATTGGCACGCGATCGCAATCAATTAATCCCAAAGTCGGTAAGAACACACTTAAAAAAAGCTGATATCTTGTTCGGTAACTTTGAAACCAGCTTAACCAACTATCCATACACTACCAAAGACATCAGTCGTGGACAAATGTTCGCGTTTCGCTCTCCACCTTCCTATGCTCAGTTGTTTACTGATGTCGGCTTTGATGTCTTCAATATTGCTAACAATCACGCGATGGATTTTGGTTTAGTGGGGTTTGCAGATACGATTAAGAATCTCTCTGCTGTTGGGATTGAAACACTAGGCCATAAAAATCAAATACTTTTACTGCAAGCTAAAAATATTTCAGTTGCAATGATTGGGTTTGCGCCCTATGAACGTTACAACTCCATTCACGATTTCAAAACAGCCAAAAACCTGGTACAACAAGCTAAAAAACGTGCAGATGTGGTGATTGTATCAATGCACACCGGAGCAGAAGGAACAAAAGCACTACGAGTAAAAAATCAGACAGAGATTTTCTATGGAGAAAATCGAGGTAACGCGGTAAAGTTTGCTCGCACAATGATTGATGCAGGAGCAGATTTAGTTCTTGGTCATGGTCCCCATGTTCCCAGAGCCATGGAGATTTATAAAAGAAAATTGATTGCTTACTCTTTAGGAAATTTTTTAGGATACCGAACTTTATCTACTAAAAACGAGACGGGCTACTCAATGATTTTAGAAGTAAAGTTAAATTCTCAAGGGAATCTAGTGGGCGGTAAAATTATTCCTGTGCATATGAATCGCCAGGGAATCCCCTATATTGATAAGCAATTGCGAACTGTAAAACTTGTTCGCTATTTGACTGCCAATGATTTTCCTGATACACCAGTTAAGATTAATAAAAAAGGAGAAATAACAGTCATCAATTAATTAGTTGTTATTAGTTATAACGTGAGTTCTAGCTTCACGAATAATATATATTAAGTGTTCAAGCGGGCATGATATCAAGTGTCTTGATTTTCATAAACCTCGTCCATCTTGAAAAGAGGAGTTTTTCAAAAAGGACATTATGTAGGTTGGGTGGAACGGAGTGTAACCCAACCTACAAAACTACAGTTCTCAAAGTAGATGTGGTTTAAACTTGAGATTCTGAATCTTCTATTACTAAGCCAGTGGCTTTTTGCCATTCTTCAACCGTAAAATTATAGCCTTGTTGTTGCGCTATTTGTACAAAAACTTCTAGGCTCGATGCCGAGTTTAGAATCTCTCTCAAATTAGGATTAGTTTGAGCATTTTTAAATAGTCTAATTACTTCTTGTTTTGACATAGCTATCATTTCTAAGATGACTTCATTTAGTCATTGTTGAATTGCATACAGACCTAAACCCCAACCTCTTCCCTAGAAAGGAAGGGGAGTAAGATTCAAAGCCTCTCTCCTACAAGGCTACGGTGTACACACAAGTCTTGAAATCCCACCTAAAACTTGGTTTCGTTACCCTAGCCTTAAAATTAGCCTGATAAATGGAGTTTTCAGTTGACCGAAACTTGGGTATTTATGGGGCTAAAAGAGTTGAAACCCTCGCGGCATATACTTGTGTGTACACCG